>JBJTJB010000238.1:0-6857 GCA_046095245.1 Bacteroidota bacterium
TCCTACATCCGCTTCGATGACAATGCGGTAGTTCTTTTGAACAACCAAGATGAACTTCGCGGCACCCGTATTTTCGGGCCTGTTGCCCGTGAACTCCGCGAGAAGCAATTTATGAAGATCGTATCCTTAGCCCCGGAGGTGCTTTAATCCATGGAACGCACGAACAACACACAACCGCAACTCCACGTGCGCAAGGGAGACCTCGTGAAAGTCATCAGTGGTGACTCCAAGGGGCAGCAGGGTAAAGTGCTTGAAGTCATGCCCGCCGAACGTACTGCCATCGTTGAGAAGGTCAACATGGTATCCAAGCATACTCGCCCGAATGCACAGAACACGCAGGGTGGAATCGTGAAGCAGGAGGCTCCTGTCCGCATCAGTAAACTGATGGTGGTCGATCCTTCATCCGGAAAGCCTGGCCGTGTTGGTCGTCGCCTCGAAGACGGCAAACTTGTCCGTTATGTCAAAACGAATAAATAAGCGGGGAGGAAAAAAACTATGAATTACGAACCTCGTCTGAAAACGAAGTACCGCAGTGAAATGATCCAATCGCTGCGTGACAAATTCCAGTACAAGAGCATCATGCAGGTGCCACGTCTGACTAAGATTTGCATCAATCAGGGTCTTGGCGATGCTGTATCCGACAAGAAGATCATCGAGTCGGCCATTACGGAAATGTCAACCATCACCGGTCAGAAGGCCGTTGCAACGAAGTCACGGAAGGATATTTCAAACTTCAAGCTTCGTGCTGGAGTTCCAATCGGAGCGCGTGTAACGCTTCGTGGTGACCGCATGTATGAATTCCTGGACCGCCTGGTTGCAGTAGCTCTTCCCCGCATCCGTGATTTCCGCGGAGTGAACGACAAGGGATTTGACGGTCGCGGCAACTACACGCTAGGAATCACAGAACAAATCATTTTCCCTGAGATCGACATCGATAAGGTGAACAAGATTCAGGGCATGGATATCACATTCGTAACCACCGCCACCAAGGACGCCGAGGCGATGGAACTTCTCAAAGCATTCGGTATCCCATTCCGGAACCAGAACAAATAATCCGAACGATGTCAAAAGAATCGATCAAAGCGCGCGAACTCAAGCGCATTCGTTTAGTCGAGAAATACGCCGAGAAGCGCAAGCAACTCAAAGAGGCGGGTGATTACGTTGCTCTTCAAAAGCTTCCTAAGAACTCTTGTCCAATCCGCGTGCGCAACCGCTGCAAGTTGACCGGTCGTCCCCGCGGCTATATCCGTCAGTTCGGCATCTCCCGCGTGATGTTCCGCAAGCTTGCGCTTGAGGGTAAAATCGCCGGTGTAACCAATGCCAGCTGGTAATACGATTATCATTCCAACCTGAACAACATTCTACATGAATACCGATCCGATAGCAGACTACCTCACCCGCATCCGTAATGCGGTAAAAGCCAACCACCGTGTGGTGGAAGTACCTGCTTCCAACATGAAGAAGGAGATGACCAAGATCCTTTACGATAAGGGTTTTATCTCCAATTACAAGTTCGAAGAGACTGACAACAAGCAGGGGTGCATCAAAATCGCACTCAAGTACAACGCTGTTTCCAAGTTGCCAGCAATCAATGCCATTAGGCGTATCTCCAAGCCGGGACTCCGGAAGTATGTGAAGGCCGACCGAATCCCCCGTGTTATCAACGGTCTCGGAATTGCCATCGTATCCACTTCGCGCGGACTGATGACCGACAAGGAAGCCAGGCAGCTCAATGTAGGCGGAGAAGTTATTTGCTACATCTATTAATCATCGCTTAACCACGACGAATCAATGTCACGCGTAGGAAAAAATCCAATAACAATCCCCGGCGGAGTCCAGGTATCGGTCACTGGCCGCGAAGTAACTGTGAAAGGTCCAAAAGGATCGCTCAACCAAACTGTTGCCGACGGAATCGATGTGCATGTTGACGGGAACCAGCTTACCCTGACCCGTGCAACCGAACAGAAGCGTCACCGCGCCATGCATGGTCTGTACCGTGCCCTAATCAACAACATGGTTGTTGGTGTTTCAACCGGTTACAAGGTTGAGCAGGAACTGGTCGGTGTGGGTTACCGTGCCACCAATCAGGGTAACACGCTCGATATGGTGTTGGGTTACTCTCACCATGTGGTTTTTGAACTTCCTTCAGAAATCAAGGTCGCCACGCGTCAGGACAAAGGTCAAAACCCGATCATTACGCTCGAGAGTCACGACAAGCAACTTCTTGGTCAGGTAGCGGCGAAAATCCGTTCACTGCGTAAGCCTGAACCATACAAAGGCAAGGGTATCAAGTTTGTGAATGAAGTATTGCGCAGAAAGGCCGGTAAGTCCGCTTCGAAGAAATAATCTATAATCAGTATCGACTGCTAACCATGCAAGACAATAAAATCATCCGTCGAAACAAGATCCGCTCCCGGATCCGTAAGACCATTACCGGAACGACAGAGCGTCCCCGTCTTTCCATTTTCCGGAGCAACAAGTCAATCTATGCTCAGGTGATTGATGACCTGAATGGACATACGATTGTTGCTGCCTCATCGCGTGAGAGCGGAGTGAACATCAAATCCACCAAAATCGAGCAGGCAACTGCTGTGGGTAAGCTTCTTGCCGAAAAGGCAAAAGCAGCTGGTGTGAGTGCTGTTGTTTTCGATCGCGGTGGTTACCTCTACCACGGACGTGTAAAGGCTCTTGCCGATGGTGCACGTGAAGCCGGTCTCCAATTCTAATCTGAAACGTACCACAACCCATGATGATACAGAGTAGCAAACGCGTAAAGTCTACCGAGACTGAACTCCACGACAAGCTCGTGGCCGTGAACCGGGTAACCAAAGTGACCAAGGGAGGTCGCGCCTTCGGTTTCGCCGCCATCGTAGTGGTGGGAGATGAGAAGGGTGTGGTCGGACACGGACTTGGAAAAGCCAAGGAAGTGACCGATGCCGTTACCAAGGCCATTGATGATGCCAAGAAAAACCTTGTACGCATTCCGCTTCGTAAGGGAACTGTACCTCACGAACAGGAAGGAAAATTCGGCGGAGCCCGTGTGTTCCTGAAGCCTGCCGCTCCCGGTACAGGAGTAATCGCCGGTGGTGCAATGCGTTCGGTTCTGGAGAGTGTGGGAGTAACGGACGTACTCGCGAAATCAAAAGGCTCATCCAACCCCCACAACGTTGTAAAGGCAACCATCGATGCACTGTTGAAGATGCGCGATGCTTATGCAGTCGCCCAGCAGCGTAACGTGGAAATCAGTAAAGTGTTCAACGGATAATACCAGATCAAACAGAGTCATGGCAAAGTTGGCTATCACACAGATTAAGAGCGGAATCGACCGCCCCGAGGTGCAGAAGCGCACTCTTAAGGCGCTCGGTCTCACCATGAATAAAACCGTAGAACTTGAGGCTACCCCTCAAATCCGCGGAATGATCACCAAAGTACAGCACCTGGTGCGCGTAACTGAAAAATAAGACAACGAATCAACGCAATTCAATCCATCATGGACCTGAGTAATCTGAAGCCGGCAAACGGCTCGACTAAAAAAGGCAAGCGAATTGGTCGTGGTACCGGTTCCGGCCACGGCGGTACGTCTACACGTGGACACAAAGGTGCCGGTTCCCGCAGTGGTAACAGCCGCAAGATCGGATTTGAAGGTGGTCAGATGCCCCTTCAGCGTCGTTTGCCAAAATTCGGCTTCAAGAATATCAACCGCGTCGAGTATGCGGGAATCAACCTCGATACGCTTCAACGTCTTGCTGAAACGCACGGTATCGCAAGCTTCGATCAGTCGGTTTTCGTTCAGCGTGGTCTTGTATCGAAAAACGACCGCGTTAAGATTCTTGGCCGCGGTGAATTGAAATCCAAAGTCGACGTGAAGGCGCATGCCTTCTCTGCAAGTGCACAGTCTGCTATCGAAAAAGTGGGTGGTACCGCCACAACTCTCTAAGAAGGGCTTATGAAGAACCTGATCCAAACCATCCAGAATATCTTCAAGATCGAAGACCTCCGCTCGAGGATCCTCAACACCTTGTTGTTTTTGCTGGTCTACCGCCTGGCAGCTCACGTGGTCTTGCCCGGTATTGACCCTTCGCAGCTTGCGGGGCTTCAGCATCAGACATCCGGTGGGTTTCTAGGTCTTCTTGATGCATTTTCCGTAGGCGCGTTTTCGCAGGCATCCGTGGTAGCGCTTGGCATCATGCCCTACATCAGCGCATCTATTGTCGTTCAGCTGCTCGGAATAGCTGTTCCATACTTCCAGAAGTTGCAAAAAGAAGGGGAGAGCGGCCGTAAGAAATTGAACCAGATCACCCGTATCCTGACAGTTATCGTTGTGATTTTCCAGGCTCCTGGTTACCTGATCAACCTGAAGTCGCAGGCTCCTAACGCAATCATCGCTTATACGAATCCGGAAATCATTTCCCCGGCATTCTTCATGTTCGTATCAACGCTTATCATCGTTGCAGGTACTCTCTTCATCATGTGGCTCGGTGAGCGTATTACCGAGAAAGGAATCGGTAATGGTATCTCTTTGATCATCATGACCGGAATCATCGCCCGTTTGCCGTTTGCGCTTCGCGATGAGTTCTTGTCCCGACTGAACGAGCAGGGTGGTGGATTGGTCATTTTCCTCATCGAAATGGTTGCATTGTTCGCGGTCGTCGTATCTGTTATTCTACTTGTACAAGGTACCCGCAAGATTCCAGTGCAGTTCGCTAAGAAAATCGTCGGTAACAAGCAATATGGAGGTGTGCGTCAGTACATCCCACTCAAGGTCAATGCAGCCGGCGTAATGCCTATCGTGTTTGCTCAGGCAATCATGTTCATTCCTGCATATGTGGCCCAGTTCTTCCCCGAGTCGAGTTCATGGCAGGGATTCGCTGCTTCCATCACCGACTTCACCTCCTTGTTGTATAATGTCATTTTCGCATCGTTGATTATCCTCTTCACCTATTTCTACACGGCCATTGCTGTCAATCCAAGTCAGATGGCCGATGACATGAAGAAAAACGGTGGATTTGTTCCCGGTGTCAAGCCAGGTCGCAAAACATCGGAATTCATTGATGACGTGATGTCCAAGATCACCCTTCCCGGTTCCATATTTCTCGCCTTGGTTGCCATCATGCCAACCTTTGCGAATATGGCGGGAGTCAATTCAAATTTCGCCCAGTTCTATGGTGGCACATCCCTGCTGATTCTTGTGGGTGTTGTGCTTGATACGCTCCAACAAATTGAAAGTCATCTGCTGATGCGTCACTATGACGGACTTATGAAGTCCGGTCGTATCAAAGGACGTACGGCTGTAGGAGCTGCCGGCTAAACCGGGAGAGTGCAGGAATGAGTGGAAGTACGATTGTGCTGAAGACCGAAGAGGAGATTTCGTACATCCGAAAGAGTTCTTTACTTGTTGGCAAGACACTGGCAGAAGTCGCCCGAAACCTGAAACCGGGTGTTAGCACGGACAGGCTCGATGCGATTGCGGAGGCTTTCATCCGTGATCATGGCGCACTTCCCAGTTTCAAGGGTTACCACGGGTACAAGCATACCTTGTGCATTTCCGTGAATGAGGAAATCGTTCATGGGATTCCCGGTGCGCGGATTATCGCCGAAGGGGATGTGGTATCCATTGACTGCGGTGTTTATATGAATGGATTCCACGGTGATTCTGCTTATACCTTTCCCATCGGAACGGTAGACGCTGCAACCATCCAGCTTCTGCAGGTGACCAAAACGGCGCTCTATAAGGGTATCGCGAAAGCGAAATCCGGAAACCGGGTTGGTGACATCAGTGCTGCGGTCCAGGAGTATTCGGAGACCCATGGCTACGGAGTGGTTCGCGAACTGGTCGGTCATGGTGTAGGTCGAAACCTCCACGAAAGGCCCGAGGTTCCGAACTACGGGAAGAAAGGATCGGGTCCTGTGCTTCGGCCGGGAATGACGCTGGCGATTGAGCCAATGGTCAACCTCGGTTCACGGCAAATCCGACAATTAAAAGACGGGTGGACCGTCATTACCCAGGATCGTAAACCATCTGCTCATTTCGAGCACACCATTGCAGTAACCGAGTCAGAACCCGAAATCCTGAGTTCTTTCGATGAAATCGAGCTTGCCATCGCCGAAAACGAGTACATTAAAGAGTCAATATCAATTCTAAACTGAATACATGTCCAAACAACCCGCTATTGAGCAGGACGGAACAGTTCTCGAAGCACTATCCAATGCAACCTTCCGGGTTGAGCTGGAGAACGGTCACGAGATCATCGCCCACATCAGCGGTAAAATGAGGATGCATTACATAAAAATCCTGCCGGGTGACCGTGTCAAGGTGGAGATGTCCCCCTATGACCTGACCAAAGGCCGGATCACATACCGATACAAATAACACCTGAAAAGGTCAACGCAATGAAAGTACGTCCCTCACTCAAGAAGCGCAGCGCTGAATGCAAGATTGTTCGTCGCAAAGGCCGCCTTTATGTCATCAACAAGAAAAACCCACGCTTTAAAATGCGTCAGGGCTGATCTTATCACATTGTTAACTAGCAACCATACCATAAAAAATGGCTCGTATCGCCGGTATTGATTTACCAAAGAACAAGCGTGGTGAGATCGGTCTCACCTACATCTACGGCATTGGCCGTGCAACCGCTCAGAAAATCCTGACCGACGCCGGTATCGGCTTCGACAAGAAGGTTCATGAGTGGAACGATGATGAACTGAATAAGATTCGTAACATCATCAACGAGGCCGTCAAAGTCGAAGGAGCGCTCCGTTCAGAAAACCAACTTAACATCAAACGACTGATGGATATCGGGTGTTACCGTGGAATCCGTCACCGTTTGGGATTACCGGTTCGCGGTCAGCGTACCAAG
>JBJTJB010000239.1:0-1133 GCA_046095245.1 Bacteroidota bacterium
TCAATCCCCCGGCGTACCGGACCATTGCCATCTTTCGACCCCTTCAATCACCGCAACACGATCGAGCCGAAGGGGTTTACTTATGGTGATGGCATGTCCCTTGGCCGACTGCGCACTGTCCGGTGCAACAATAACGACTCGCCCGAAAGGCCTCATGGCCTCCACCAGGTTCCGGATTCCCGGTGCCGTTATACCATCGTCATTGGTTATCAGAATAACGCGTTCCTTGCTGGCCGAACGGGGCTTCGCCACTTTCTTTTTCGTTGTTGATTTCATTCGGGGCAAAGTAAGCGAATCGCTCACCACAAAGCTTATCTGACTTTATCGCTGAGCATGGGAACAAAGCGGCAATCGGAAAATGCGATTTGCTCCATGGATCCATCCGGACGTTTTAACACGGTGGTCATGGTTTGAACCGATCCGGAACCGACCGGAATCACCATCAGGCCTCCTGGTTTCAATTGCCCAAACAGGGCCATCGGGATGTTGGGCGCTCCACAAGTCACGATTATCTTGTCGAAAGGTGCAAATGCAGGCAACCCTTTAAATCCGTCGCCAAAAAACAGCCTGGGCGCATGTCTACGTTTGAGTCCATTCCGCTCGGTGAGCAATGCCTGAATTTCGTTGAGGATTTTTTGTGTTGAGTCGTGTAAGGGTTTGTGCCTTTCGACCGAGAACACCTTTACACCGGTTTCGACCAGAACTGCGGTTTGATATCCACTACCGGTGCCGATTTCGAGCACTTTTTCTCCGGGATGCGGGTCCAGGAGCTGGGTCTGAAACGCTACAGTTGACGGCTGTGAAATCGTTTGCTCACAGGCAATGGGGAAAGCCTTATCCTGATAGGCGAATGCCAGGAAGGCATTGTCCAGAAACGCATGTCGCGGCACCGATGCAATCGCATCAAGGACTACCGGACTGCTTATCCCCTTTGACTTCAGTTCATCTACCAATTGACGCCTCAACCCTTCATGCCGTAGTGAATCCTGAATCATAGGATGCAAAAGTACAAGCCGGCCCGTGGGGACTCCGCGCTGCATTCGTGAAAAAGCCACGCATTTTTCAACAGGCAGCAAGGTCAAAAGGGGCTAATTTTGCCCAAAATCGATATGCTAAGCGTAGGTGTGTTGGGT
>JBJTJB010000240.1:0-5894 GCA_046095245.1 Bacteroidota bacterium
GTTCTAACAATAGGATTCGAAGCCCTTCTTCCTGTGTACACCAGGTCGGATCGAGGTTGTAGTAGTTGTATAGATACACTTTGCCACGGAAATTCTCCGGAAGGGTGACGCTCTTCGGGAGGCTTGTGTTCAATTCAAAGGATAGGCGTTCATTGAGCTCAGCCGGGACAGCCATATCGGGAAACGATTCGTACGGGGTGTCCAGAAACGTACCGCGTTGCGTGTATCCGGTATACCGGTTGATGTTTTCCTGGTTGGCATAGTATTTTTTCGATGAGAAACTGCCGGCTACCCATTGCCAGCTGCAGGCATTGCTGGCCCAGTCGCCATCAAGGAGGTGGTAATACATCCAACGCGCGCCATCCATCCAGGCGCCTTGCCCTATGTTACACTGAAGAGCTGCAGCATACATCCGGCAGTGGTTGTGCATATAACCGGTTTCCATTAGGGTTCGGATGGATGCGTCAATCGCCTCTATGCCCGTTGAGGCATGTACAATCGAACGGGATATTCCTCGTCCAACCACTGGATCCTGTGTATTGCGCAAATCCGTGTCGGGGTTCCGGGTTTGCCATACCCGCTGAAAAAACTCACGCCAGGCCAGTTCACGCACCAGCACTTCCACCTGCGCAAAATCAAAGCCGCGTTCGGCCAGTGATTGCAGGACCTGGCGCGTCGAAATAACCCCTCGACTCAGGTAGGGCGACAAACGGGTAACGGCCCCATTCAGGTAATTGCGGCTGGAGGCATAAGCCCCCGGGTCTATCTGGTGAAGGCGGTTCCGGATGCTGGTGATATCGGTCGGGAAGGACATGCCTACATAACACGAGCCGGCCGAAAAAGTTGGTTATGAAGCCCATACGGCAGGCCTTTCTGCATCCCCTTGGACGAAGGTTCCCGTAAAATCCCTTCATCCGACACTTGGAAAACTCCTGTTCGCTGCCTATTTTTGCAACCCCGCGCACAAAATTCCGTTAAGCGGGAACGTTCTTACCCTGAATACCCCAACCAAGTGCTTTAGTCATGAAGTACGCACTTCGCTTCACTTCATGATGGCTTGAGCCCGGACACTGGTCATCTTCCTGAACTCCAGAAAGAGGATTAGTCCTCCTTAGCTCTGCTTGTTAGAGCACATGAATGTTAATCATGGGGTCCCTGGTTCGAGCCCAGGAGGGGGAGCGTTCTTAGACTGGAGGTCAGAAATGACCTCCTTCTTTTTTACAGACCCTTGTAACTCATTGATAATCTCGTGTAGAAGAACCACTCCAGGCGAATCCTATCTACAGAAACTATTTATCCCTTCGGACAGATTCAGCCCTGCGAGCAGTGGCAAAATCGCATACGCAGCGAAAAGGATGAATTGGCGAAGCCTCATGGTGCTCAAACAGCAGGCAAAACTATTCTCCAGCCGATACCGTGTCAAGCAATGGCTCGTCTGCTCATCAAAAATTCACGCTTGCGCCGTCTTCAGGCTCTAACGTGTACTTCGCAAGAGCATCAGAAACTCAAGCCAATCAATTTGCAGGGTTGGAAACCACAATAGCGTTACAGCCCCCGCTGAATCGGTGGTTTATTCCATAAAGGAATAGTCCAGCTCCTGACTAAAAGGGATCACGAGGTTTTTACTCCACACCTCAATTCCGTTGCGGTGACGAAGCCGCAGGTAAAATCCTCCAGGACCATAAATCACAGCCGGCAGCAGGCACTCGGCTGTTCCATCGGTATGGATAATGGTGTTGAAGTTGCGGATGTCGTTGTACGGAGGTGCAGCATACATCTGCGAAATCAGGATTGAATCCGCAGCGCTGGGATCGTCCGAAAGGCCTAGGTTGTACAGTAGGGGCACCATAGTACCATCGCCCTGTTGCATGCCTTCCAGCAAAGCGTGTACGGTCAATCGGATCCAACAGAAATCGATTTGTTGCTGTTCCGATGGAATCGTTTTATAAAAGGGAAGGGTAGAGCGGACGCGAACGCGGTACTGGCTACCTGCCGGCAGACTGAAGGGAAGTTTTGCATGCAACACCATTGATTCTGTTCCTGTGGCCGTTCCCAGCAGGAGGGGTGAACTCCAGAGTCCTGCCGCATCGGAGAGCTCGGCTGTGAAGGTGTTTCCGGATGATCGGTAACCGATGGCCTGAATGGGGATGTGTATGGAGTCGCCGTTGCAATACACCAATGCGTCCAGATCGCTGCGTAAGTCGAAGGCGGGCTGTTGAAAGCCCTGACTCACCATATTGCTCGGGAATTGGATGGTTTCCTGCACCACCTGGCCGATTGTATAATCGTATTGACCGTACGATCCGGAAGCACTTCCCCCAAGGGGTGAAATAACTTCGCTTGATAAGACTACCTGACCATTCGCTACACATAAGATTCCGATAATGAGGATCCCTGTGATAATTCCCCTTTTCATGTTGGCAGCCATAGTCAATCGAAAACCAGAATGTCTTGTTTATACCATTCACCATATATGGTTCCCACAGCGCCCGCAGCACGATACCCCCTGATGCCAATGTAATATACGCCGGGGGAAAGGCAGCATGGATATCCGTGAAAATTGCTCTGTCGTCTGCTCAAGTCGTTTGAGAGTGTTACACCTCCTGACGACAAGGTCTGTTCGAAGCCTGTGCTTGCTGATTTGATGATCAGGCTTAGCGTGGGACTATCAACATAAGGGCTGGTGGCTGAGTATCCGTAGAGGGTTAAGGTAGAAATGATAAATAGCGTTTGTTGCGAAGAAGTTACCGTAAGGGTGCAAACCGGTGAAATAAATCCTGGAGTACTCGTCGGAGAACTCGGAGTCCCTTGAGTAAAATATTTGTTCACGAGTTTACCCGATGTGGATTCATTGCTCCAGGTTGGAACGCCACCATTCATTTTCAATACCTGACCCTGGTTGCCGGGAGGAAGTATATTCCATGTTCCCGATGGGGACGCAACAAGCATAGTACCTGCGGCAACAGATGTTGCATTAAGGCCGGTTCCGCCGAACGAAGCGTTTAAAATTCCGCTGCTGACCTGGCTGGCAGACAAATTGGTTAATCCGCTACCGTTACCCGTAAAGGATCCCGAAACCGTATTGGAAGGGTTGGTTAATGAAATAGCCTCTGTATAGGGGCTGTTCAGCCAATACGCATAATAGGATTCAAACGCATTTTGTGCCTGTACGGCATACTGAGCAGTAGTTGCTTCATCCGATTTTTTTGCGAAATAGGAGTAGGGAACACCACGAAACGGTGAAGTGGAAATCAACGAATATGCCGTGCCACTACCTGTTGGGTCCACCTCCACAACCAGGTTGAGTAATGGATCATGCCAGGGGATACTGTTTTCAAAATCCCAAGGTGAGAAGGGGGACACCGGCGTACCGGTACCCATAACCAGGTTGACAATTCCAAGAGAATTCGTGGTTGCCACATGGGTTTCCTTGTACCTGTCATAAGTGAAACCGAAATAGGTAATTGTTCGAAAGGTGAATCGGAAATTGACGCCTGCGTTGGGCATCATGTTTCCTTCGTTATCCCGGACTACGGCCTGGTAGTTCAATCCCCGGTCGGTTACGGATTGTGACATGCTGTTCAATCCAGCACTCAACAGGAGCACAAGGAGAAGCTGGAATCGTTTGAGCTGTTTCATGGAGCAGGCATTGGTCTATGCAAGGTGTGTATTTCTTTTTTCACCTGCAACAGCCCCCGACTACTCCTTTCGGGTGATTTCTATCTCCTCCAAGTGCTAATGCCCCCTTGCCTTTTTGAGGGCCTCCTCGAAAACCGGAACGGGTTGGGCTCCGCTAATGCTTTGCGTTCCGTTGAAGATGAAGTGGGGCACGGCACCAATGCCAAGGCGACTGGCCTCGGTCAGGTCGCTACGAATGGACTCGGCGTACGCATCGCGCTCGAGGGCTTCGCGAAGCCCTGCAGTATCCATGCCCGCTTCCCGGGCCAAGGTCACCAGTACCTGCACATCGTCCACGTTTTTTCCGGTACCGAAATAGGCTTGGAAAAGTCTTGCACCTACCTCCTGTTGCTTGTTTTGCAGCCGAGCAGCCTGCAACAGCGCATGCGCCCGATAGGTATTGGCCACCACCACCCGATCAAAATGGAATGCGATACCGGCCTGTGCTCCTGAGGTATTCAGCCGGGCATTGATCGCCTCCACATCCCTGCGCGGCCAGCCTTTTTCGCGGGCCAGGTAATCGTACAAGCTGATGCTGGTGTCGGTCTGCAGGTCCGGATCGAGCTGAAAGCTATGCCATACCACCTGCACCTGGTCTTGCAGCTGCAAGCGTTCGAGGGCAAGTTCAAGGTGGCGTTTGCCCAGGTAGCAAAAGGGGCAGCTGATGTCACTCCAGATATCGATGGTCATGGGTGTTTGAGGGGTTTGGGCAGCTCCCTGCACGTGTGAGAGGATAACTGCGCACAGCATAAGGCAAGCGGATCGTACAAGCCGGATCATACGCGAAGATAGACAGAGCGAATCGGTTACCTTTGCAGCATGGAACGTCCCATCCGTGTACTCATCGCCAAGGTCGGCCTCGACGGCCACGACCGGGGCGCGAAAGTCATCGCTTCTTTCCTGCGCGATGCGGGTATGGAGGTGATTTACACCGGCCTTCGTCAAACGCCCGAAATGGTTGTCAACGCCGCGCTGCAGGAAGATGTGGATGCTATCGGCGTCAGCATCCTTAGTGGTGCGCACATGACTGTTTTTCCGCGTATCCTCGATCTGATGCGGGCCCGCGGACTCGATGATGTGTTGCTCACTGGCGGTGGAATCATACCCGACGAGGACATGAAAAAACTAGAGGCGCTGGGCTGCGGACAATTGTTCGCGCCCGGAACCGATACGGCGTCCATCATCTCCTACATCCAACAGGAGGTGAGCCAGCGCCGCGGACTTTCCTGATCCATCCCTTGTTTCCCCAAACACAACACGTAGTATGAATTTACACAACCTGCTCTACACGGTCGAAGGTGACATCTGCACCATCACCATCAACCGCCCCGATAAACTGAACGCCCTGAACAAGGAGACCATATCCGAAATCGGTTTGGCCATCGATGCAGCCATTCAGGATTCAAATGTCCGTGGCATCATCATGACCGGAAGTGGCAGCAAGGCTTTTGTAGCCGGAGCCGATATCAGCGAGTTTTCGTCCTACAACCTGGCACAGGGGATGGAGCTGAGTGCGCACGGTCATGCAGTGTTCAATAAGGTGGAACACAGCCCCAAGCCTGTTATCGCTGCAGTAAATGGTTTTGCCCTGGGCGGTGGCTGCGAACTGGCCATGGCCTGTCACATGCGTGTGGCTTCATCCAATGCACGGTTTGGTCAGCCCGAAGTGAAACTGGGGCTCATTCCGGGTTATGCCGGCACACAACGCCTTCCGCAATTGATCGGAAAGGGCCGCGCACTCGAGCTGCTGATGACCGCCGATATGATCGATGCCGCCGAAGCCCATCGCCTGGGATTGGTGAATCATGTGACCGAGCCCGATCAGTTACTCGATACCTGCCGCGGCATTCTCAGTAAAATCTCCGCTCAGGCTCCCCTGGCCATAGCGGAAATCATCCGTACGGTGAACGCACATTACGATAAATCACAAGACGGATTCCAGACGGAGATCGAACGATTCGGGGCCTGCTTTACCACCGAGGATGTGCGCGAAGGCACCGATGCCTTCCTCAACAAGCGCAAGGCCGAATTCAAAGGACGCTGAACCAGCGGTGGCTTATCCGTTCTGCGGATCGCATCGGTTTAAAAGTCGACATACCGGTTGAACAGGTTGGTGCGCAATCCACCCTGCACAAAAAACATGGAGCGGCTTCCCTGTGCGTTCGATTCGTTTCGTGAAGAGACTCCGGCAAACACCGTGAACCGATAGAGCGGAT
>JBJTJB010000241.1:0-11548 GCA_046095245.1 Bacteroidota bacterium
GCGCGTAGCAAGCGTTCCCTGCGGAATGAGGTCCACTTCCAGCTCACCGCTCAGAAGTTGTCGTTCAAACTCGGCGTTCTCACCCACGTAGGATGAAATCATTTTTTTCACCTGCCTTGTTTGCAGCATGAGCCCGATTCCGAAATCATCCACGCCGGCGTTGTTTGAAATACAGGTAAGGCCTTTCACCCCTTTCCGGATGAGCGCTGCGATGCTGTTCTCTGGAATTCCGCATAGTCCGAATCCACCAAGCATCAAAACGGAATCATCGGCAATATCACGAATGGCCTCGTCGGGGCCGGAAACGACTTTGTTCATACCTGAAAATTACGGAGTAAAATTACCTGAATCGGAGTAAAGGATAAAACCGGTGCAAACCCGAAACCGGAAATTAGATTCCAAATTCATCGCCGCCCTGTTGTTGCTGGACCGGATTGCGGTACTTGCTGCAGTCGAGTTCGACACCCAGTGGCTTCTCGGGTTTTTCAAACTCACCCTTCGAATACTGCAGTGCCGGATCGGCAAAAACCTTTTTCATAAACAGGCCCCATACCGGGAGCGCAGTGTTTGCACCCTGTCCCAATTGTGTACTTCGGAAGTGTACGGCCCGGTCTTCGCATCCGGCCCAGGCTCCGGCGACAAGTTCCGGCGTAATACCTACAAACCAGCCGTCGCTGTTGTTTTGCGTTGTTCCGGTCTTGCCCGCTATGGGGTTGGTGAATCCGTATTTGGAGCCACGCAGGCGCAACCCTGTTCCATATTGGGTGACCCCTTGCAGCAGGTTGAGCATGAGATAGGCCGTCTCCTCGGAAATCGCCTCCACTTTGCGTGGGACGAACTCCTGAAGCACGATGCCATTCTTGTCCTCTATGCGGAGGATGTACTGAGGTTGTGTATAAACACCTTTGTTGGCAAAGGTCGCATAGGCGCCCACCATTTCGTAGACGGAAATATCGGCCGTACCCAATGCAATACTGGGATAGGGATCGAGCGGAGAGGTTATACCCATCTTGCGTGCAATCTGGATCACGGCATCGGGACCAAACTGCTTCATGAGGTATGCCGATATGCAATTGATAGAATTCGCTAGCGCCTCCTTCAGCGACATCATACCACCGTATTCGCCATCGGAGTTGGATGGAGTCCAAACCTGCCCATCATCGGTGGTGATCGAAACCGGCACATTGGGGACTTCATAGCAGGGGGAATATCCTTCCTGCATGGCGAGCGTGTAGAGAAAAGGCTTGAACGTGGATCCCACCTGTCGGCGACCTGCGCGAACATGGTCGTATTTGAAATGCCCGTAGTCGATGCCACCAACCCATGCACGCACATACCCCGACTGCGGTTCAACGGCCATGAAGCCGGTCTGGTAAAACATCTTGTAATATTTCACCGAATCGCGTGGCGACATCAGCGTATCGCGCTCACCCTTCCAGGTGAATACCCGCATCCTGATCTTCTTGTCGAATGCCTTCCGGATTTCGGCCTCACTGGCACCGGCCGATTTCAATCGTCTATAGCGTTCGCTCTTCTTCACTCCCTCGTCAATGATCTGTGGCTGATCCTCCCAGGCCTCCCGTCCTTTCCAGTGATCGAAGAAGGTTTTCTGCAGGTCACGGAACTGCTCCACAACCGCCTCCTCCGCATACCGTTGCATCCGTGTGTCGATTGTTGTATAAATACGCAATCCGTCGCGATACAGGTTGTAGGGTGTCCCGTCGGCCTTGGTGTGCTCCTTGCACCACTTGATCAACTCGAGGCGAAGTTCTTCGCGGAAATACTGGGCAAGGCCCTCGGTGTGGCTTTCCTGCCGGAAATCGAGTTGGATGGGAATCGCACTAATGGAGTCGCGTTGCGCATCGGTGATGAAATCATACTTGGCCAGCTGGCTGATCACTGTGTTGCGTCGAGTAGTAGCGTTTTCGGGATTCCGTACCGGGTTATACCGGCTGGGAGCCTGCAGCATACCGATCAACAACGCCGACTCTTCCACGTTGAGCTCAGAGGGTTGCTTGTTGAAATACGTAGTGGCGGCCGATTTGATTCCGAATGCGTTGTTCCCGAACTCCACTGTGTTGAGATACATGGCCAGGATTTCCTGCTTGGTATAGTTACGCTCCAGCTTCACCGCGATGATCCACTCCTTCAGTTTCCGCAGCACCAGCCGGAGCTTGTTCATGTCCTCGCGCGGAAACAGGTTCTTGGCAAGTTGTTGGGTAATCGTGCTTCCTCCGCCGGCATCCTGCTGCAAGATGATGGTCTTGACAAATACCCTGAACAATCCCTTGATATCAACTCCGGAATGCTCCTCGAAACGGACATCCTCCGTCGCTTTAAGGGCATTGATCAGGTTGGGCGATAAATCCTTGTAGTGGATATTGACTCGGTTCTGAACATAGTACTTGCCCAGGGTTTTGAGATCGGCGCTGTATACTTCACTGGCCAGGCTGCTGTTGGGATTTTCAAGCTCCTCGAAGGTGGGCAGTGAACCGAAAAGGCCCAATGCGGTAAACGAGACCAGCAGAAAAAGAAAAGCGGCCGGACCCAATACCACAAGCCACAAGGCACGGATGTATTTACGTTCGTCGTTGGGTCGTTTGGCCATGGCTTATGGGCAGGGGATCAAAAATCGGAATCGGTATACGAAGGTAATCAGGCCTGACATGCTGTTCAAGGATCAGAAATCAAGCATGTCGTTCTGCGGCATGTCTCCCTGTCGGCCTTGCCTGCGCTGACGCTGGTTCTGCTCGGCTTTTCCGAATCGGTAGCTCAAGGTAAAGGAACCAACGCGCGATTCGCGTTTGCGGGTGAATTCGACCCGGAATCCCTCACCCCGGTTATCAACCCTGAAATCGCGGGTATCGAATATATCCGTTAGGGATCCGTTCAGGCTCCACTTACCTCCCTTGAAATCGTATTTGAAGCCGAAATCGACACCGCTCATCCCCCGGAAGGTGCCCTGGGGCTGTTCGCGGGGTGCCATGTAATTACCGGTAAGTTGTACGGAAAAACTTTTCGAGAACCGCGTGCTGATGCTCCCGCGGATATCGCCGCTCCAGACGTCACTCACCAATCCGGCACCGATGTTCTCACCGTTCACTTTGTTGTAAAAGGCCGTCAGCGTAAGAGTTGAGGTGAACACTTTCAGGAAGTTGTTTCGGACAACCAGTTCGGCACCGAGGTTTTCGGAAGTACTGTAGTTCACGAAGGTTTGTGTGGTGATGTTCGTGACCGGATCCACAACGCGGAAGCGCTGCGAGAAATTATCGGTGAAACGATAGAACAAAGTAGCAGAGATGTTTTGCTCCTTGTATCGGCCTATGTAACCCAGTTCGAGCGAATGGGTTGTCTCGGGAAGGATTGCGGGGTTACCGACAAAAATGTTGATGGAGTCGGAAATGTTGCGGAACGGATTCAGCTGTTGCTGGCCCGGACGGCTGATGCGCCGGCTGTAGTTCAGCTGCACATCGCGACCCTCCGAGAAGCTGTATTTAATGGCTCCGGAAGGAAACAGGTTAAGGAAGTCGCGCGTGAAGGTGGTGTCAGCACTTTCTGATTGCCCTGTAATGAGGGTTTGCTCGGCCCGCAAACCAGCCATGAGTTCGAATATTTTCCAGCGTCCCGACCATTGCAGGTAACCGGCGTACACCCATTCGGTGAAAATGAAGCGGTCGGTGAATGTAGTGTCGGGATTCCAGTCATTGGCGGTAAAATCGAAGCGGTCACTCGATTGCCGTCCGTCGTTACGGCGGTAAGTGGATTTAAGGCCGGTCTCGACTTTGAATTTCGCAAAGGGCAGGATCAGGTCGGCCTGCGCAGTACCATTCCAATTGCGACCGGTGGTGTTCAACCGCTGCAGCTGATCGAAGGTCAGGCCGGAAGTATCGGTAGCGTACTGGCTTTCATCGTCACGCAGGATGCGGTTGATGCTGGCGCTGGCCGTGAGTTCTTTCTTGGTTCCCGAAAAAGTCTTGCGATAATCGATACTGCCGTCAAAGTTCTTGTTGTTCTCGTCGGTGCGAGTAATCCGATCGAAGAAGCTGACCTCATCGAAGTTGTCATCCTCCTGGCGGGTTATGGCATCGTCATACCGGCTCTCATTTCGAAGGTTTACAGATCCGGATACCCCCAGGGTATTGTAATCATTGAGGTACAGGTCCACTCCACCGCGTATGTTGTGCGATATGTTATCATTATAACCATCGTTCTCACTCACAAAGTATGAAAGTGAATCCTCAAAATAGGTGTTCGTGCGGGTGTTGTCACCGAAACTGAAGCGCCGGTCATCGCGGAATCCGTAATTCAAAAAGGCATTGTGCGATTTGGTGCGGCGATTGAGCTGCAAGGATGCATTGTACTTGTCGCGCGTACCGGCACCCACCTGTACGCTGCCGTTCAATCCGGGATTCTTGTCCTTCTTGGTCTTGATGTTGATGATACCGGATATCCCCTCCGCATCGTATTTGGCCGATGGATTGGTAATGACTTCTATCTGGTCGATTGTTGCTGCAGGAAGCTGTTGCAATATCGCACCCCGGTTCTCGGCATTGAGGCCGGCGGGTTTCCCGTCGATGAAAACCGTTACCTGTTCGCTGCCGCGTAAACTGATTTTCCCGTCGATATCGACATTGACCGATGGGATGTTCTGCAACACCTCCGATACAGAACCACCGGCATTGATGAGGGACTTGTCCACATTGTAAACCTTCTTATCGAGCGAGTTCACATACTCGACTTTCTCGCCGACCACCTCGGTCTCCTTTAGCTGGCGGGTAGACGGGAACAGCCACACGGTTACGAAATCTTTGAGCGGTTCCATCGGAGTCAGCAGGAAGGGCTTCGAATCGAGTTGGCGGTAACCGATGCTGGTGATGCGGATAAAATAACGGCCGGGACTCAATTCTTCGATGCGGAACTGACCTTTGTTGTCGCTGAGCGCACCACCGGCCACCGATGAATCGCGGACACGCATGACCACTACGGAGGCGAATTCGATGGATTGCCTTGAACTCGAATCACGCAAGGTACCGATGACCTTGCCTACCGGAGGTCCGCTGCGGAGGGAGGCTGTATCGCGCACTCCGGGGCGCATCCGGGTCGAATCACGGAATTCGGGACGCGGCATCTGCGCAGATGCGGCAAAGGACAAAAAAAGGAAACCGAGAATTATACGGAGAATGTGTAAGGGCATAGCGGGCTTGAAGCCATTAAGACAAATGGCAGGATAAATAGTTTAACGTCAGCCACCGGCAGCTTCACGGTAGAGTAGTTCCAGTAAAACCTGTCCGGTAATGCGCAAGCTGTTCGGATCAATTTCGCTGAGTGTGTCCTTGCGTGTATGCCAGTGTTTCCAAAACTTCGATTCACTTGAGTAATCATAGTGAATCAGATCAATACAACGGATTCCGGCCAGGCGGTTCACATAGTAATGGTCATCGATGATGGGTTTGGACTGTTCAGGCACAAACACAGAAGCGTATCCGGCTGCCGCCGCAACTTTCCAAACACGATCAACCACATACGGTGCATACTGCAGCGAGGTTCCTTCCTGTGTAAACCTCAGATCCTTCCCCCCGACCATGTCGAGGAGGATTCCGTACCGGGCGGTATAATTCCTTACGTGTAGATTCCGGCTCCAGTGTTGTGATCCTAGGCAATACGAATCCTCCACACGGGGCAGGGGACTGTCATCCGGTTGGCCATAATCCTCCACATCGAACAGGATGATATCGATTCCGATGCCCGGATCCTTCGCGGAAAGATGCCGAGCCACTTCGAGCAATACGCCGACACCGCTTCCACCATCGTTTGCTCCGTCGATGGGAACATTTTTCTGCTCTGGATCCTGATCGGAGAAAGGGCGCGTATCCCAATGTGCACACAGCATGATCCTGTTACCGAGATCAGGATGAAAGGAGGCGATGATATTCCGGGCATCGATGGTTTTCCCATCGAACGTGCGTGTTTTGAACCGTTGACTGATGACCGTATCTGCCCAGGTATTCAAGCGCGACTCCAACCAATCGCCACAGTCGCGGTGTGCTGCCGTACCCGGAACACGCGGCCCGAATGCCACCTGACGCGAGACGTTGGCAAATGCAGAATCAGCCGAGAATACCGGCACCTCAACCTTGATCTCAGGTTGTTCCTTAACATCACCCTTTTTCGGATCCTGTGAACAGCCGATGAACAGCAGCAGCAGAGCCGCCAGGACGAAATCAAGCCTTAGACCAGGTCGTCCCATCTTTTTCATCTTTGAGCGTATACCCTACAGCGGTCAAGCCGTCGCGAATCTTGTCGGAAAGTGCATAGTCCTTCCGGATTTTAGCATCCGCACGTAAGGCGATGATGAGATTCATCAACCCGTCCACATCTTCTCCTCCACCTCCGGCAAGCTCAGGCATCAATCCCAGAATCTGACAGGCGAAAAGTTCCACCGTCTGCGAAAGGTGTTCGATGTCAGCTTGCGTCAAGCGTTCGGTGCCGGCATGAGCGGAATTGATGACGCGCACCGCTTCGAACAGGTGCGATATCACAATTGCTGTATTCAAATCATCATTCAATGCGGCATAACAGCTTTCACGGATTTCACTGACTGATACACTGGATTCGGTTGATGGCTTCAACCGTGGCAGCAAGGCAATAGCCGCATTCAATCGTGCCAGACCCTTCTCCGCCGCCTGCAGGCCCTCGTTGCTGAAATCGAGTGTACTGCGGTAATGCGCCTGCAAAATGAAGAAACGGATTGTCATGGGCGAATACGCCTGTTCCAGCAAGGCATGGCTGCCATTGAAGAGCTGGTTTAGCGTGATGAAATTCCCCAGCGACTTACCCATCTTTTGTCCGTTGATGGTGATCATGTTGTTGTGCACCCAATACCGGACTGGTGCGTTGCCACAACTTCCTTTCGACTGTGCGATTTCACTTTCGTGGTGAGGGAAGAGCAGATCCATTCCTCCACCATGTATATCAAAAGTCTCACCCAGGTACTTCCGGCTCATGGCAGAACACTCGATGTGCCAACCGGGGAATCCGACACTCCAGGGCGAAGGCCAGCGCATGATGTGTTCGGGCGAGGCTTTTTTCCATAGCGCGAAATCGGCAGGATTCCGTTTCTCCTGTTGCCCTTCGAGTTCACGGCGTTCATTGCCGGCACCGGCAATCAATTCGTCTATGACGCGACCGCTGAGCTTACCATAATCATTCCCTCGGGCGTAATTGATCACATCAAAATACACGGAACCATTGGACTCATAAGCATGCCCGTTATCGATGATCGATTTGATCATTTCGATCTGTTCGATGATATGACCGGAAGCACGGGGCTCGATTCCGGGCGGAAGGGTGTTGAGCCGACGCATGCTCTCGTGAAAACTCTGGGTGTACAACTCCACAACCTCCATCGGCTCCAGCTGTTCGAGGCGCGCCTTCTTGGCGATTTTGTCTTCACCTTCGTCGGCATCGTTTTCCAGGTGACCTACGTCGGTGATATTACGCACATAGCGGACCTTGTATTCCAAGTGTTGCAGGTAACGATACAGGACATCAAACGTGACATATGGCCTGGCGTGACCCAGGTGTGCCTCTCCGTACACGGTAGGTCCGCAAACATACAAGCCGACAAAAGGCGGATTGATCGGTATGAATTGCTCTTTCTTACGCGAAAGGGAATTGGTGAGCTGAAGCGGATGTTGCATGGTTGTATGAAGAGCGCACATCAGGCGGGCTGTCGCTCGGCCTTGAGATGCTTGAGCATATCGGTTGTCATGGATTCCAGGTCGTACCTGCAGGCCCAGCCCCAATCTTCGGATGCACGGCTGTCGTCGATGCTGTTCGGCCACGAATCGGCGATCTCCTGCCGGTAATCCGGGGCATAATGCATACTGAATCCGGGGACATGTTGTGCGATTTGAGCAGCAATCTGAGCCGGAGTGAAACTGATGCCCGCCAGGTTGTAACTGCTGCGGATTTTAACATGCTCCGATGGCGCCGCCATTAGTTCGAGGGTGGCACGGATGGCATCGGGCATATACATCATCGGCAGGGCGGTATCCTCGCGCAAGAAGCAGGTGTACTCGCCTTTGTCTAGCGCCTGGTGATAAATGTCCACGGCATAATCGGTGGTTCCGCCGCCCGGATGCGCCTTGTAGCTGATCAATCCCGGATAGCGCAGACTGCGTACATCCACACCGAACTTGTGATTATAATATTCACACCAGCGCTCACCAGCCTGTTTGCTGATTCCATACACGGTGGAAGGTTCCATCACGGTGAACTGCGGAGTATGATCGCGTGGTGTGGTCGGCCCGAACACCGCAATGCTGCTGGGCCAGAACAAACGTAGCCCCGGCAATTCCTTGGCGATATCAAGCAGGTTGAACAGGCCTTCTATGTTGAGCCTCCAGGCGGATTTCATTTTCTGCTCGGCAGTTGCGCTGAGTAAAGCCGCCAGCAGGTATACTTCCTTCAATTTGTGCGTACGGATGCAATCGGCAACCGACTGTGCATCGAGTACATCGAGCTGGAGAAAGGGTCCGCCATCACTGAGTGAGCCCGACTGGGGCTTGAGGTCGGCAGCTACTACGCGGCTTCCGCCATGCGTTTCGCGCAGGGTATGCACCAGATCGGTCCCGATCTGTCCACCCGCGCCCAATACCAGAATACTATCGCCTTTGGACATGTCCATCAATTCAAATCGTTTTGTTTTTCGCGCAGCACCTTGAGTTCGGATTCGCGGCGCTCGAGTTCGCTTTGCAGGCTTTCGGCCTTACCCAGGTTATCGGATATGCTGTTTTCGTTCTGCTCAATCTGCTTCTTCAGTGTTTCGTTGGTGGCCGATAAGCGCTCATTGGTCTTAAGTAAGCGCTCATGATCGCGGCGTGCAGTCGACAGGTCCTTCTCGGCAGACTCGATGCGTGAGGCGAGTGACTTCTTGGCCGTCTCTACACCAAAACGGTGCAGCAGCAGTTCCAATTGTTTGGATTTATCGGGGCTGCCCGAACGTGAGATAAAATCGGTGCGGTCCTGAACGGCGACTTTGACCACGGCGGCATCATTCTCTTGCGAGAGCGACGAGTAGATCTGCATGGTATCCTTGCCAAGGGAGTGCAATACGGCATCTTCACCGGTGATTTGTCCGCGGCTACCCTTCACCTTCGCGTTGTGCAACTTCAGAAAAGCCTTCCATTCACGTTCTGCATCGGCCAGGGTGGCATGCGGGATGGTCAGACGGTAGGCGCTGTTATATCCGCGCGCCAGGTTTTCGATGCTGGGTTCAACGGTCACATCCTGGGCCAATGCCGGAAGGATTGAAAAGGTCCCGATGAATACGGAGAGCAGGGATTTTCGCATGGCATCAGACGTCTGTGACACCGCCGGAGATGACGAACTTCATCATTTCGGTTCCGGAAGCATCGAGTTTGGAAACATGTTGTGAATCAACAATCACCAGCTGACCGTTGAATCCGTAGGAAAAGGGCAGGTACACCGCCATCTTCTCGCTACCCAGTCCGAGCTCGGAAAGATCATTCTCCGTGATGAAGCCGATGCGCTGCACCGGGGGATTGGTGTTGACGGTAACGAGCACAGGCTGGTTGAAACGCTTTTTTTCACCGACAAAGGCCTCGATCAGATCCTTCACAGAGGAATAAATCACCTTCAGCAGAGGGGTGCGCTCCATCAGTGCCTCGAACATGAGGAAGAAGGGGTTCCGTACGAACCGCGTTCCCAGGTAACCGAGGAACGTGATTACCGCCAGAATGACCAGGATACCCAAGCCCGGCAGACGAAAATCATCCGACCAGGGCACCGCAATAGGAACCTGAATGGGCAGCAGGTTGTCCATCCAGTAAATGGCCAGAAAAACCACATACAGGGTTACGGCGGCGGGTACCACCAACAGCAAACCCTGAAAGAAATAATTGGCCAGTTTTTTCATTGCCGGACGCCGAGCGATTTACGGCTGCAAATATCCGTAAAAGCAGCCCTCGCAGCGACGCTTTTCGGGTTTTCTTTGCAGTGATGGAACCCGCCTTCGATCCGCTTGATGCCCGCTGGAACACGTGGCTAGACCGGCATGCGGAGGAACCGGTAGCCGAACTGGCCTTGAAGTACGCTGGCAAAGGCCTGCCCCTTGAGGCCTTGTTGAACCAGCTGAAAGGCCGCAAAATCAGTCGGCACAAAATCCCAAGCTGGTATCACACGCCCGGCATTCTGTATCCCGACCCCTTGATTCTGGAGCAATGTTCATCGGAGGGTACGGCACGGTTCAAATCCGCATTCGCCCGGGGACTCCGTGTGATCGATCTCACCGGAGGACTTGGTGTTGACTCCTGGGCTTTTGCTCAGGAGGCCGAATCGGTACTGACCTGCGAGCCTGACCCGCGCAGAGCCGATGCCTTGCGTTTGAACGTTGAGCGTTTAGGCTTGCAAAATGCATCGGTGCTTTGCACAGATGCTGAAACCGCAGTGGCCGAACAGCTGCATGCGGGATACGATCTGGTGTACCTGGATCCCTCCCGACGCAGTGAAAGTGGCCGAAAGGTCTATCGGATTGATGCACTGCAGCCCGATGTGCGTGCCATGCAAGACCGCTTGCTTGAATCCGGTGGTACTCTTTTAATAAAACTGGCGCCGATGCTGGATCTTCAGCAAGGCATTGAACAACTGCAGGGCACCTATCGCATCGATGTGCTTTCCTGGAAAGGCGAATGCCGCGAACTGCTGTTCCACCTGCGCCAGCACAATTCGGATGCGGTTCAGGTCCATGCACACGATTTGGAATCGGGGCTTCCTTCATTCCATTTCCAGGCTGACGAAGAACGCAGCGGACGAAACCTGCCCGATTCGCCCCCGCAGGAGTTTCTGTTCGAGCCACATGCGGCACTGCGGAAATCGGGGGCACGGGCCAGCGTTTGCGCTCAATTCGGACTGAAGGTGCTGCATGCCAACACCCAGGTTTACACCGCATCCGATGACTGCCCTGCATTTCCGGGCACACGCTGGAGGTTGATCGACATTCTACCCTTCAAAGTTGATTCCCTTCGTGAACGCTTTGGCCCCGAGGGTGCGCGGATGGTATTTTACAACTTTCCTGAAACGCCGGAACGCGTAATGTCTGCCCTGAAACTCAACAGCAGCCCGGCCAACAGCCTGTTCTTCGTGAAACTGAATACCGGCAAGGCTGCAGTACTGCATGCTAGGCCCATCAGCGAATGAACACGTGGTTCAGTCTGAAAGTCCCAGCTCCCGCAGACGCTTACGCGAAAAACCCTTGAGTACCTCGGCGTAGGAATGATCGATCAGTTCGCGAACCAGGGCATCGCCCAAGGCGCCCTGCAGCTGAACCGTGTTCCAATGGGTTTTATTCATGTGCCAGCCGGGGATCACCTCTGCGTACTGTTCGCGCAGGGAGATGGCCCGTTCGGGATCGCATTTCAGATTGGCGGTCTCGGGTTCAGAAAGGCTGATCAGTGCAAACATCTTACCGGCTACCTTGAACACCAGCGTATCCTCGTCGAAGGGCAGACACTCCTCGGTATGGGGC
>JBJTJB010000242.1:0-4227 GCA_046095245.1 Bacteroidota bacterium
GTTCACTGCAGATCTCTCCTACGGCATCACACGCAGTGTGGTGCGCTCCGACGATTGATCAGGCTTTCTTAAGAAAGCAGGTCTTCAGTACGAGGATCGTACCCTTCACTTTCCCGTCAATCACCTCCTCATCGTCTTCCACCAGGCGGATGTTTTTTCCGACTGTCCCCGTTTGATTTCGGAGGACATGCCCTTAACCTTGAGGCTTTTGATGACGATGACCGAATCGCCGTTGTTGAGTACGGTCCCGTTGCTGTCGCGGACTTCCATCCTCCTTTAATCGATGGTGATTTTCCGGCTCAGCATGCTGTTTCCGCTCTGGATGTTGAGCAGGTACATGCCCTTGCCCAGGTTGCGCAGGTCGAATTCCCGGTTGAAGCGTCCGGTGTAGGTCCCGATGGTTTCATCGTACACAACCTGCCCGAGCATGTTGTTGATGGTGATGCGGCTGTTCTCCTTGGTTTTGCTCTCGAAACTGAGCATGAACAACCCGTTGTTGGGGTTGGGGGATATGCTCAGGTTGCTAAGGACGCCGGCTTCGTTGATACCGGTGATCTCGCAGGTGTCGGTTACCGTAACTGCTGTCCGTCCGGTGTTACAACTGACTTCCGTGTAGTTCCAGAAATAGAAGAAGTAGTAATAGCCGGGGCTTCCTGCATTGCTGCCCGTTACGTTGATGGATGAGCTGATGTAGGGGTAGGTGGCGCCGGATGAGTTGCGGTACAAGTCAACCAGTCCGCGGCACTTGATGAAGTAATTCGTACCGGGATAGAGGGTGAAATTGAGCGGTACGGTCACGGGTGAGTTGGGGCTGGCCGGAATGAAGACCGTCGTGTCGGCATAGGTGTTGCCCTGTCCGTCGATGATTTCAATCGTGCGGTTACCCGCTGAACCGGAGTACACTTCAACCGTATTCAATACCACCGGATTGATGACATCGAAGTAAAGGCCACGGATATCATTTGCGGTGAACAAGGCCCCTGCACCGATACTGGTTCCGGCTTCTCCGGCGAAATCGGTTTGGCCCGCAGGCAGTTCTTCGTCAACGTACAGGGTTGTGGTGCCGCTAAAGGTTCCGGTGTAGCTGGAGCCAGTCGCTAACAGGTTGCCGCCTCCCGGAGCATCCCACCAGCGGAGTGTACCGCTTCCCGAACCGCTGGCATTCACAGTAGCACTACCCGGAGCGCAGAAGGAGGCTCCGCTGGCAGTCGGGTCGGGCTGTGAACTGGAAGCGATCTGGATGTAGTTGACATAGGTGGCTGTATCGCTGCCGTTGGCATTGGTGGTGATGAGGGAAACCGGATAGGTTCCGGGTGTGTTATAATACACCAGAGGGTTCTGCTGGGTGGATGCGGATGGGTTTCCGCCGGGGAAACTCCAGGTCCAGCTGTTGGGTTGTCCGGCCGAGTAATCGCTGAATTGAACAGCTGCTCCCGGACATGAAATCGTTTGTGGTGTACCGAAGGTGGAAACCGGCGGATACGATCCGGCCACATACAGATCCGATTCCCACATGCCGCGTCCGTAGGTGGAAGCACGCAGTTTTCCGTCAGGGTAGAAGATCCGGAGCTGTGTTACAATGACATTGGGGAGTCCGTTGCCGAACGGCTGCCAAACGCTGAGTGTGGTGTCCTTATAGAAGACTCCCACGTCGGTACCGATATACAGCGCATCGGCGGAGTTGTTCATGTGCACAATGCAATTGACCGGAATGTTCGGGATGGAACCGCTCATGTTGATCCAGGAGGTCCCTTGGTCGTTCGAATGGAATACCTTGTTGCTGTTGTTGAAGCCCGAGTAGGTGATCCATACTTTGTTTGGGTCGGAATCACTGCAGGTGATGCCCGAAATGGTTCCGGGTGGGACGTTGCTGATGGTGGTCCAGGAGGTTCCGCCGTTGATGCTGCGCTGCAATCCGCCGGCACGGCTAACCCAAATGATCTGGTTGTTGGCCGGAGAAACAGCGAAGGTGTTGATGGTGGATGCACCACTGAAATTGCTGATTTGTGTCCAGTTCGTTCCGCTGTTGCTGGTCTTCCACATATTCACGAAGCCGGCATAAATGATGGATGGATCCACCGGATCCTGGCTCCAGGGCGTTACCCAGGCACCGGTTTCGCTGATGTTCCCGGTGTCATTGCTCCATTAGTTTCCTCCGTTGTTTGATCGGTTTAGGTCGCCGTAGTAAAGTGATCCGTACATGATCTGGTCATTGGTGCGGTCAATGAAGCACAACATGCCATCACCCCCGATCACCCTGCTCCAATTCACGCCGTCATACAAGTTGGTTCCGTTATCCTGCCAACCTTGAATTAAGAGGGCCGGATCCGCATCCGATTGTCCGAAACCGTACATCTGTCCGATCTGGAGTCCATCACTCAGGTCGCTCCAGTTGCCGTTGCTGCTCTTGAATACTCCACCATCGCAACCGCTGTACACGGTCGATCCATCCAGATACACCAGGTCGTGTACATCCGCATGCACATAGGGAGCACCGCTGCCGGTCCAGTGTGCGTTGAGGAAAAAGGTGGCTCCGCCGTTGGTGGATTTCCAGATGTTGACCCCGCCGGTCATGATTTCGTCGCGGTTGGTGGGTGATACGGCGAATGCCAGATCATACCAGCCTTGTCCGCCCACATCGTTTCCGGCCGAAACCCATCCCAAAATGTTGGAGGGCTGTGTCGTATTCACTTTTGTGAAGGTGCTTCCGCTGTTGGTCGATTTGTAAATGCCTTCGAACCCGTAATCGGTAGCGGCCTTGGCAGCCAGAACGTACACGTATGCCGGATCAGCCGGTGTAACGGCGATGGCCATACGACTGAGGTTGGAGGCAGCCGTGAATCCACCGGTGACCTTCGTCCAGGTTTGTCCTCCATTGGTGCTCCGGAAAAATTCAGTTCCACAGGCATACACGGTGTTGGGATCCCCCGGTTTGTACTCCATGTCTTTGAACGCTCCGGCCTGAACCAAGGTGAAGGTGGCACCTGCATCATCGCTCCTGAAAATTCCGGCACTGGTGGCTACCAACAGGATGTTTGTGTTTGTAGGGTTGAGCAGGATGCGCGACATCTGCCGTGTGTTGGCCATGTAGAATGAAAGTCCTGTGGGATTCCAGGTTCCGCCACCATCGGTGCTTTTTAAAACGCCCACTGTATAGGTGTCGCCTGCATCACCATCGCCGGTGGCCAGGTACATGATATTGGTATTGGTCGGGTCGATGGCCAGGTCGGTGCAACCGATCACCTGACTAAGCTTGTCGGTGTTGGTCGACCAGGAAGCTCCTCCGTTGGTCGATTTCCAGAGACCTCCCGCGGGAGATCCCACGTAAATGGTGCTGGCGCTGTTCGGATCAAACCGCACAAAATTCAATCGTCCGGCACCGCCGTTGGTCGGTACGGCATTGGTTGGACCGATGAGTGTCCAGTTCCCTGCGGCAGTCAATCCGTTCTGCTGCTGGTAGCGGTTGTTTTCGCGCCAGGTAAGTGACGGGTCGAAGCGTTTGCCATCCAGCGCTACGCGGGGCGACATGAACCATTCCCAACGTTTGTACTGGGCGAATCCCGGCACTTCCAATTCCTCATCGGATACGCCTTCATCGTTGCGGCGCGCGGCCTGCCGCTTCAGCCGTTCAATCTGCCGCTCTTTTTTCACGTAGTAGCGGTTGAAGGATTTCTGCACATCGTAGAAGTTGGCGTCGGGGTCCTTCATCAGGTCGACCCAGTTTTGTGCAGAAAGACTACCTGCCGTGAACACCAGGGCAAGTACAGGGATGAGGAAGCGGTAACCGTGTTTCATTGGGTTTGAATAGGGGATATCGGAATGGTGGATGGACTACATCCAAATATAATCAAATCAATCGGTACGGAATAGTGAGCCGAACCGGAATCAGAGGCGGTTCCGGCGCTTCATTTCCGCGGTCAGCAGGGATAGCTCGCGACCGGTTTGTCCGGCAATGGAAGTGTTTTCCTGTGCGCGGCGGATGAGGTAAGGCAATACGGCCTCTACCGGACCATAGGGTACGTATTTCGCAACATTGTAGCCTGCCTTGGCCAGGTTGAAGCTGATGTGGTCACTCATGCCAAGCAGCTGTGAAAAATAAATGCGCTTGTCACCGGGGTCGATGCCGCGCTCCGCCATCAGGCCTGCAAGCAAGAGGCTGCTGCCTTCGTTGTGTGTACCTGCGCAAATGGCAATCCGGTCGATGTGATCCAGCGCGAAGTACAAGGC
>JBJTJB010000243.1:0-20498 GCA_046095245.1 Bacteroidota bacterium
GTATATCATAATCCGGTGGCTGAGCGTAGTCGTAACCCCGGATCAATTTTCATCCGGTGGCTGAGCGTAGTCGAAGCCCCGGATTAATATTCAATAGGCTGAGCTAAATACCGGCCCTTCGATTCGCTCGCATCGACTCCGCTCAGCACGAGCAGGGACCGGTCTACGAAAACCCGGTGGCTGAGCGTCCCTACCGGTGGCTGAGCGTAGTCGAAGCCCCGGATTAATATTCAATAGGCTGAGCTAAAAACCGGCCCTTCGACTACGCTCAGGGTCCGTTCGATAAAAACAAGCGGTTGTACGCTATAATACTACGCTCAAAAAACAAAGTCGAAACCATGCTAATTAGATCGAACTATAAACCTCCAAGTAGTAATCCTGAATACATCGCACCCAATGTGCAACCCTAGCCTATAGAATTTTTATAGTGAGTTCGATTGACACATTTCGCAAGATCATTCAACTTCTCAAAGGATCCATTTACCAATGCTTCTTTCTTCTTTCGTGTCCAACCTTGCACTTGCTTCTCCCTGAAAAAAGCGTCATCAATCCGATCGTATTCCTCCGAATAAATCAATACAACAGGCAGTCGTGACCTCGTATATTTTGCGCCTTCACCTGTCTGGTGCTGATACAAACGCGAGTCGATGTCGTTGGTACTACCTGTATAATAAGAATCATCTGCGCAACGCAGTATGTACATCCAACCGGCCATAATGAGCGAATTTATAGTACCACGACTGTTAGTCACGTAAATTTCACTGGACAATTTTACGAAGTGAGCCCCTTCCGGTGGCTGAGCGGAGTCGAAGCCCCGGTACTTTTTATAGTGGTAGCTGAACGATATTTCCCGGCCCTTCGACTACGATTGCTTCGACTCCGCTCAGCACAAGCAGGGACCGGTGTGATGGATGCTTCTCAGCAGATCGAAAAAGGTGATTCGGAAATCAGCTGCCGCACATAAGGCAGCCATCGGGATTATCGAGCGAGCAGCTCAATTGATCCGATGCGCTTGGAGCATCGCTGGTGAAATGCGTGGTCACATCGTTATCCACCGTGGTTGTGTTTGAAACCGATGCCGTTGCAGTCACTGCGACTTCTGCCGTATGCGGAATCATCTCATACTGCTTATCGACTGTGAACTTGATGGCGGTTGTAGCCGGCTTGGTACGCAGGTAGTACATGCCGGTTTTGAGTCCGCGTTCCCAGGCATAAAAATGCATGGAAGTGAGTTTGGCGAAATTCGGTTCGGCGATGAACAGGTTCAGCGACTGGCTCTGGCAGATGTATGCACCGCGATCGGCAGCCATATCGATGATGGTACGCTGCTTGATTTCCCACACGGTCTTGTAAAGTTCCTTGATGTCCTGCGGAATCTCGGCGATGTTCTGGATGGAACCATTGGCTGCGATGATCTTGTTCTTCATATCGTTGTTCCAAAGACCCAGGCGGACAAGGTCCATGAGGAGGTGTTTGTTTACAACGATGAATTCTCCGCTCAGTACGCGACGGTTGTAGATGTTGGTGGTGTAGGGCTCGAAGCACTCGTTGTTGCCCAGGATCTGCGAGGTGGATGCTGTAGGCATCGGCGCGAGCAGCAGGGAGTTGCGTACACCGTGCTTCATAACCTCTTCGCGGAGTACGTCCCATTCCCAGCGATCGGTCGGAGTAACGTTCCACATATCGAACTGGAAAACACCTTTGGACAAAGGTGAACCCTCGAACGTCGAGTAGGGACCTTCAGCAATGGCCAGATCCTTCGACGCGGTCATCGCGGCGTAGTATATGGTTTCAAAAATTTCGAGGTTCAGGCGACGAGCTTCTTCGCTTTCAAAGGCATGGCGCAGCATGATGAAGGTGTCGGCCAGTCCCTGTACACCGATTCCGATCGGACGGTGGCGCATGTTGCTGTTACGGGCTTCTTCGATGGGGTAATAGTTCACATCGATGATCCGGTTCAGGTTCTTGGTAACTACATAGGTGATCTCGAACAGCTTCTGATGATCGAAACGGCCGTTGGTTACGAAGCGCGGCAGTGCGATGGAGGCCAGGTTGCACACAGCGACTTCGTCGGCTGCCGTGTATTCCACGATCTCGGTGCAGAGGTTCGAGCTCTTAATAGTACCGAGGTTCTTCTGGTTGCTCTTTTCGTTGCAGGCATCCTTGTAGAGGATGTAGGGGGTGCCCGTTTCTATCTGCGACTCGAGGACAGCGGTCCAGAGTTCGCGAGCCGGAATGGTGCGGCGGGCACGACCTTCGCTTTCGTAACGCGTATACAGCATTTCGAACTCTGCACCGTAGCAATCGCTCAATCCGGGTGCTTCGTTGGGGCAGAACAGGCTCCATTCTCCTTCTTCCTTCACACGCTTCATGAACAGATCGGAAATCCACAGTGCGTAGAACAGGTCGCGGGCACGCATTTCCTCTTTTCCGTGGTTCTTCTTCAAATCGAGGAACTCGAAAATGTCGGCATGCCAGGGTTCGAGGTAAACGGCAAAGGAACCCTTGCGCTTTCCGCCCCCCTGATCAACGTAACGGGCGGTGTCGTTGAACACGCGCAGCATGGGCACGATGCCATTGCTGGTGCCGTTGGTGCCACGGATATAGGATCCGGTTGCACGGATGTTGTGGATGCTCAGTCCGATACCGCCGGCGCTTTGGGAAATTTGAGCGGTCTGCTTCAGCGTATTGTATATGCCGTCGATGCTGTCACTCTGCATTTGCAGGAGGAAACAGGAGCTGAGCTGGGGTTTTGGGGTGCCTGAATTGAACAGGGTAGGAGTGGCGTGGGTGAACCAGCGCTCGCTCATCAGATTATAGGTCTCGATGGCAGCAGCTACATCGTGCTTGTGAATGCCCACAGAGACCCGCATGAGCATATGCTGGGGCCGCTCCACCACCTTTCCGTTGATACGCAGCAGGTAGGACTTCTCCAGGGTTTTGAAACCGAAGTAATCGTAGCCGAAATCGCGGTCGTAGATGATCGTGGAGTCGAGCAGGTCGCTATTGGCACGGATCACCTCCATAACATCTTCGGCAATCAGCGAAGCCATTTTGCCGGTTTTCGGATCGATGTATTCGTAAAGGTCCGTCATCGTTTCGGTGAAGGACTTCTTGGTATTCTTATGCAGGTTCGAGATGGCGATACGGGAGGCCAGCAGGGCAAAGTCCGGGTGGCGGGTGGTCAGGGAGGCTGCGGTTTCTGCAGCCAGGTTGTCCAGCTCGGTGGTGGTCACCCCATCGTACACCCCTTCAATCACCTTTTGGGCGACCAGGATCGGCTGTACGTGCTCCGGCGACAGGCCGTAACAGAGCTTTTGGACCCGTGCGGTGATCTTATCGAATTTGACCGATTCTTTTTTACCGTCGCGCTTGAAGACAAACATGCTGCTGTGGGATTAAGGGGTGATATGGAGGTAAAGTATGTTACGTTTATGTGACTGCTGTATTAAGGCAGTGTAAGGGGGTCACTGGTGGTGCCGTCGAAAGGAGCGACGACTCTCCTGCAACGCAGTTTCGCTGCTAATCTGTATTCCGGTCCGGAAGCTGGGTTGAGAACCAATGCATTACCGGTAAAATGGGAATGCGCCTTGGCCGGGTACAAATCAAGTTAAAGATACCCTGACCCCCAAGGGCTATTTTTTCACATTACCTCGCTTTTATCAACAAAAAGCGGGTGCGAAAAAAAATCGGGCTTAAAATTTTGGAATACGGTGGAAATTGCTTTATTCAATTTGAACAGCTGAAAATCGAATACAGTGAAAAAATTTTTATTGTCGGGATGATTTGGCTGTTCCTGAGTATCACGCAGACTAGATTGATGGAATTAAATTTTCATTGCATAATTCAATGCCGTTCCTTACCGCACAGGGTGGGCAACCTAGGTTCGAATGGTCGGAGTTGTTTTTTTCTCCCTGCGCCTGAATTCAATTGAAATGTTTTTGAAATGAAATGTCACGGCCTCGTGCGTATTGATTTGGACCTGCGCTTAAACGCAGCGTTAGCAACGATCGGCAGCGGACGCAGCGTAAACTGAACGAGTGGTTCCAAATCCGCAAAAATTTGCACATCCGGAATTAGGCTCCAATTCTGCAGAAATCTGTAAATCCGGAATCGGGCCATGGGCGGTAAATCCGGAGCCACGAATAGGATAGAGGCATGGGTGCGGATCCTGCATTTAAACGCAGCGTTAGCAACCATCGGCAGCGGACGCAGCGAAGATCCATAAACCATTCACTGGGCTGCGACGGGTTCTCATTTTTTCGATGCCCAGGTGAATACCTAAAAAAGTAGCGAAGCGTGAAATGTATGTAAATGGTGCAGGTGTCGTTTAAATTGAACCAGGTATGCTGGCTCAAATCAGAGCAGAATCAAAATGTATGGACGCACAGACTATTCTATCAGCAGACGAATGGTATCCGTTGCACGCGATTCTCCCCGGAAAGAAATAAAGTAAACTCCTTGGGAGAGTCCGCTCAGGTCGAGTGTGATGGCTGTTGATGCATGAATCCTCTCTTCATGTAAGCATCGACCGGCACCATCAAGGACTTCCAGTTGGGAGAATCCATCCGTGTTAAGGATGCTTACAACTCCGGATGCCGGATTGGGTGTACAAACCGGTCTGCCGGACGACTCCGTGAACTCGCCCAGTGCTGTAATCGTGGATGGGCTTGAGAAGCGGATGCAAGTTCCTTTGGCCGATTTTACCCGGTATTGTCCCGGACCAGATGCAGTAAACGAATTGCCAATCGCTGCTGGAACCAGGCCCGACCATGTACTTCCATTCCATCCTTGCCAGGTTTGTTCGGAGAGCGGATCGGGATTGATCACCGTAAACACTGATCCCGTTTGTGACACCGCGGGAGCAGAGAGCTGTGTTAGTCGAATGATAACGGGCTCGGTACGCAAGGTGTCCGGCACGCCACAAACCGGATCCGTGATCACCTGAGCATACAACACATCTCCATCATTTACAGGGACAACAGAAATGATTGAATCCGCAATACCTGCGAACGAATTGTTGAGGAACCAGCGGACCTGCGCATTGGCTCCCAGATTCTCTCCTTTGAATCGGTAGGTTAGGGTATCTCCTGTGCATGCGCTGCTGTACACATTTTCAACTTTCATCGACGGGGTCCCCTCAGGGTAATAGGCTGAGATGTGATTGGCACGCTCGCTGCCTGCAAAACCGAAACTTCCTCCCACCCACAGTCGGTTGTTTTGTGCGGCAAGTGATATTCCGTAAGTCTGAAGTGTTCCATCTTGCCGTAGTCCTTGATCCAGAGATAGCCATTGTGTCCCGTCATAAACTGCGATGTGATTTAGTGTATCGGCCCCATTGAGTCGGAAGATCCCGGTAACATACATTTTCCCGCAAACGAATTGAAGATCATAAATCACATCCGAAAAGGATCCGATGCCACCACCGACAGGCTGAAGTGTAGTTCCGTTGTATTTCGCGATGTGGTTCAATAAACCAACATTGGGCCCCAAAGTGAAGGATCCTACGATGTATACTTCATTGCTCGGACTAATACCGATACCCTCAACAAACTGATCGACACCACTACCCAGCTCCGACCAGGTATTTCCATCATACCGGGCAATTCTACGGGCCTGGATGCCTCCGGCCTGTGTAAAACCTCCTCCCACGTACATCACCCCATTTTGATCGAATTTGATGTCTTTCACAATCCCATTGGTTCCGGAACCGATCGGGAGCCAGTTCTGTCCGTCGAATTTTGCCAGGTTGTTGGCCGCACCTGTACCGGTGGCTGAGAAATCGCCTCCTACATACAGTTCGTCATTGTATACCTCCAAGGCCCATACACGGTAGTTCACTCCATTCGGAACCGGTTCCCATGCCGATCCATTCCAGCGTATGATGTAGTGGGGTGCAAATGTTGTCGGATCAGAAAAGTCACCACCGGCATACAAGGTGTCGCGGTACACAGCCAGTTCCCGGACCGTTCCTAAAATCATCCCACCATTGAGGGTGTCCCAGTCGAGTCCGTTCCATTTCACCACCTGACTTCGGACTCCACCAGCATCGGTAAAATAACCGGCTGCATAGGTATTCGACCCCTGCGTACGGAGGCATTCCACCCAATTGCCCATCCCCAGTCCGGCGGGCTTCCATGTATTGGTTGTTTTTAAAGCAACATGCCGGTAATCAACCGGGTCGGTCGGCAAGGAGCCGTCACCACCCGCGAGGGTGAATTGCCCATTGGACGCGATATCGGTAATAACAAAATTCAGTCCTTCACCTGCGTTGATCCACGTTGAACCATCCCACGCAGCCAGGTTATTGACAGGCGTTCCGGCAATTTCCGTGAAATAACCGGCAGCTGTGAGTGTGTTGTTTACAATGCGCAGACTTCTCACATCGCTGCTGAAAACCCCTCCCAGCTGCTGCAAACCATTCGGCGTTAATTTGAATACACGGGTGGTGCCGTTGAACCCGGTAGCAGAGGCCACAGTAGCAAGGTAAAGTTCTCCATTGAATGCACAGAAATTGGAGGACAGGCCAAGGATCAATCCGGATGTAGGCGTAGCTGACCATGTACTGCCATTCCATCGCGCAAGTCCCGATGTGGATACACCACCGATCTTATTAAAATTTCCGCTTGCAAACCCATTTCCATTCACGCACTGGATTGCAGTTACCACACTGCCGGCCGCCAGGTTCACACCACTTCCCAAGGCTGTCCAATTGGTGCCATCAAAACGGGCCAGTCCGTTTGCGGATACACCATTGATACTACTGAAGTTTCCACATACATACAGGTTACCCGACGCATCAAAATCGAAATCGGAAACAGGTAAGCCACCGGTGTTGCCCACCAATGTCCAACCGTTGTCGTACGTGTACATTCCCTCGTTGGCCGCAATCCAAATTACATTGTTCCGCACTTTTATCCTGTTCGGATAATTCGGTGCATTGATCGAATCCGTGTACGGAGTCCAGCGCCTTCCGTCGTAGCGCGCAAGCCTGTAGCAAGGCCTGTTTCCGTTTATCCGTGAAAACAAACCGGCAATGTACACTTCATCCTGGGTGGCATCCATGCAGGTGATCAGGTTGTTTGTTCCGCCAAGGTGGAATCCTGTCGACCAGTTTTGCGTTGATGCACACGCAAAAAAAGGAAAGAGGTGTAGGAGTCCGATCGTTAAACGACTGGCCAGTGAACAGTGCATGATCGGTTTGTTTAGCGGTTACGTAATCAATACTCCGGCAATACCGGCTTGTTACCTACAATCGATTCGATCTCCTGCATCAACTCATCGTTCAGCAGGGCAAGCACATCAAGTGCCTTCAGGTTTTCTTCGAGCTGGGCCGGTTTGCTGGCTCCGAGGATGGCCGTGCTTACGTGAGGGTTTTTCAGGCACCAGGCGATGCAAAACGATGCGAGGCTAACGCCCAGGCTATCCGAAACAGACTTGATTCGGCTGACCAGTTCAAGGCGCTCGGGAGTCACATTACGGTCGCGCAGCCACTCGAGTCCTTGCATGGACAAGCGGGTTTCTCCGGCTTCGCCCAGGTATTTTCCGCTGAGTACGCCCGATGCCAACGGCGACCAAATGGTGGTGCCCATGCCCTGGTGTTTGAACAAATGCAGGTAGTCGTCCTCCATTTTCTTACGTTCAAAAAGGTTGTATTGGGGCTGTTCCATCACAGGTGGAATCAGGTGGTGGCGTTCCGCTTCGAGGTGTGCCTGAAGGATTTCCTGCGCACTCCATTCGGATGTGCCCCAGTACAGGATTTTACCCTGCTGGATGAGCGTATTCATGGTCCTGACCGTCTCCAGAATCGGTGTGTGCTTATCGGCCCGGTGACAGAAATACAAGTCGATGTATTCCACTTGCAGGCGTTTCAACGCAGCCTCGCAGCCCTCTAAGATGTGCTTGCGGCTCAAGCCCCGTTGGTTGGGTTTGTTCTCTTCGAATCCGAAAAATACTTTGCTCGACACCATGTACGAGCTGCGGGTACGGTTCAACGCTTTCAAGGCCTTGCCCATCACCACTTCGCTCTGACCACGTGCATAAATCTCAGCGTTGTCAAAAAAGTTCATGCCCGAATCGTAGGCCATGCCCAGGAGCGTCTCGCTGGTGTTGTCATCGATCTGTTTTCCGAAGGTGAGCCAACTTCCAAATGAGAGTGCACTGATCTGTATGCCGGTGTTTCCGAGTTTCCTGTATTCCATCGCTTTTGTGTTAGGTGAGTCGTTTGTAATGAACAAGTGCTTGCGCCAAACGAGCGGCAAAGATAGGAGCCAAGGGGTGTTTTTGTAGCTTTGTCGCATGAAATCATTGCGTATTTGTTTTGCGTTGTTCGTGCTGACGTCATTGCACAATGCAGCCGCCCAGAAGCGTGTGCTCTTTGTCGGGAACAGCTACACTGCCGCCAATAATCTGCCTCAAATGCTCAGTGATTTGGCCTCGTCCATGGGCGACTCGGTCATTTTTGCATCCAATGTTCCGGGAGGATATACCTTTCAGTTGCATAGCAGTGATGCGAATACGCTTGCCTTGATCCAGTCGCAGCCCTGGGATTACGTGGTGTTGCAGGAGCAGAGCCAGCGTCCGTCTTTCCCTCAGTCGCAGGTAGCCGTGGAGGTTTATCCTTATGCCCGGCAACTCGACAGCCTGATCCGCCTCAACAACCCCTGCACAGAAACGGTTTTTTACATGACTTGGGGGCGTAAGTACGGTGATGCATCCAATTGCGCATTCTGGCCTCCTGTGTGTACCTATGCCGGCATGCAGGAGCAGCTCAGGCAGTCGTACCTCTTCATGGGGAATGACAATTCCGCTTTGGTGGCTCCCTGCGGCATGGCCTGGCAGCAAAGCGTTAGCATCGACTCCACCATCAACCTGTGGGTCAGCGACAACAGTCATCCCTCCCCGGAGGGTACCTACCTGAACGCCTGCGTATTTTATGCAACCCTTTTCCGGCGCAGTCCTATCGGTGCCCCGTTTACGGCCGGAATTTCTGCTCCGGTATCTGCACACCTGCAACAGGTTGCGCATCAAACCGTATTCGATAGTATGGCTGTTTGGAATATCGGCGATTTTGATGCGAAAGCGGATTTTATAATGCAACCGAACGGACTAGCCGTCCAATTCCAAAACACCAGCCTCAATGCAACGACTGCATCCTGGGATTTCGGTGATGGTCAGAGCAGCAACCAGCTTTCCCCACAGCATACCTATGCGCAAGCGGGCAATTATGTGGTACAACTGATTTCCGGAAATACCTGCATGCAGGACACCCTTTCCGATACGCTGGCACTCAGCAGCAGCGGTCTCGGTTCTTCCAATCCGGCTGCAGCCTGTGTCGAATCGGTTTCAGGTGGACTTCTGCTGCAATGTGATGCGCGCGAGGTGTTGGCCTACACAGCCGATGGCCGCTTGATTGCACATCAAACAACCGCACTCAAGGCCGGTGAAATCATCCGGTTCTCCGGAATGAACGGAGCGCAATTGCTGGTCATCACCTTCGCCAACAAACATCAACTTACTTATCGCCTGATGAATATCAGGCAAGAGTAAGTGCGGTTCGGTTACCTTCGGTCACTGTTTGGGCCGGATTACACTGCGCGTATGAATTCAACACCTTCCTCATCTGCATTGTCGGCCTGGTTCTATTTCACCGGAACCGTGTTGTTTAGTGCTGTCTTGTTGTATCTGGGGCGTGCCTTGTTTATCCCGCTTGGCTTTTCACTATTCATTTCGATCATTTTGTACCCTGTTTGCCGCAGGCTGGAACAAAAAGGCCTTGGCCGCACCCTGTCGATTGTCTTTGGACTCTTGCTGATTACACTCCTGCTGACGCTCTTGCTCTTGATTTTTGGTGCGCAGCTGCAACGGATATTCAACGACTGGCCGTTTATCCGTGAAAAACTGACAGAACTGCTCCTGAGTATCCAGGTGTACATTACTGAACACTTCGGGTGGAGTGACGAACAAGTCCAAGCCTGGCTTCAAAACACACTCAATACCTCGCTGGGTTCATCTGTCGGGATGGTGGGAACAACCCTGCAATCGCTACTTGTGAACCTCGCCTTCTTGGTACTGATCCCCATCTATGCTTTTCTAATCCTCTTTTACCGGCGCAGGCTGGTTGAAATGCTGATTAGTCTGTTGCCGGGAGTCGGGCGTGAGCGCATCATAGAGGTCCTTCGGTTGTCGGTTGACACCTATTTCCGCTTCATCAAGGGCATGTCGGTGGTGTATCTGGTTGTCGGAACGCTCAACTCGGTGGGTCTCTGGCTAATGGGTGTTCCCTATGCCTTCCTCTTCGGATTCCTGACAGCAGTGATGACGTTCATTCCCTATGTCGGTATCATAGTCGCCAGTATTTTGCCCATCACCTATGCCTGGGTCACCTATGGAATCATCTGGTATCCCCTCGGTGTCGTTGCTTTATTCGCCTTTATCCAATACCTCGAGGCCAACATCATTTTTCCTTTGGCGGTGGGTCAGCGGCTGGAGCTTAACACGCTCGCCACGCTGGTGGTCATCTTTGTTGGTGGTATCCTGTGGGGTGCAAGTGGAATGATCCTCTTCATCCCTCTGGCCGCAATCCTCAAACTTATCGCCGACCGCATGGAAGGTTCGGGATGGGAAGCCTTGGCGCGATTTCTGGGGAACGGTCCTCAGGTCTGATCAATCCCGGTTGTACGAGTAGTATTTTTCTTTCACGTACACAGCGAGTTCATACTGGCTGAAGCTCTTCAATAAAAAATCGCTCAGTCCGAGGTAATCGATGAATCGGTCGTATTCCCTGTACTGCAAATCAATCAGTCCGGCCCTTGCATAATTGGCCAACACTTCCCGCAACAATTCACGACGCCGGTCTTCGTTCATCAGTTCGGCGACTTTTCGTTTACTGCGCTCCTTGCGGCTGAACTCCTGGTAGAGGGCAGTGAGCGGATGGTTCCAGGCATCGGCACCACTCAACATGTAATCGCGTTTCCGGTAGCCAAGGCGCATGATGTCCTGTTCAATGCGGTTCAGATCGCGCGGTGCGAATACCGTGGCTTCGCGGAGTTCATAGCGAAGGCGTTGCAGGGAAATCAGTACATCAATCGAATCGGTATGGGCCGAATCGCGGAAGCACACCTTTCGCATGCTGTATCCTGAAGCGGTCACAATGAGCGTGTCGCTAACACGGATATCGGTTTCGAACCGATTGTCGGGGCCTGTAAAAAATCCACTTTGCGTACGCAGATTGATGATCATGACCTGCTCTAGCCGTAATTGGGGTTGTTCTGCATCGATGGCTTTACCGCGGATGTGCAGCAATCCCTCCTGCGCCAGGACCAACCGTGGCTGAAGCATACAGGTCAAGAGGACCAACAGCCCCAGAGATTTCAAAAGGTGTTTTTTATTAGAACTCCACATCCAGCTCCATCGGTTTGCCTTCACGGACAATACCTACCCGTGTTTTTTCACCTTTCGAGAATCCCCCGAGGGCTTTCATGTACCTCATCATGTCCAATACCTTGAAGGAGCCGATTTGCTGTACAATATCACCCGATTTCAATCCGGCCTTGAATGCCGGTTTGCCTTCCGATACGCCATCGATTCGCATGCCTTCGCCCTCGAAACCATAATCGGGTACAACGCCCAGTGTCACTTTGAATCGTGGGGTGTCACCGTTCTCGCTGTCCTTGGTTTTTACAAATGCGATTTTGCCTTTATCATCCAGGCTTTCGATCAACGATGCGATATAACCAAGGATATCCGCTTCTCCGGGATAATTGATCAGGTGTTCATCGTCGGAGGGTTTGTGGTAATCGCTGTGTGTTCCACTAAAGAAATGCAGAACCGGAATATCCTTCAGATAAAAGGAGGTGTGGTCGGAAGGGCCGATACCCGACTCGGATGTTTTCACGCGGAATCCTTGCGGACTCAGGTAATTCATGGTGATTTTCCAGGCATCTGAAGTACCGGCTCCGCTCACCAACAGGACAGGATCATCGGTTTTCAATCTTCCGATCATGTCCATGTTGAGCATGTAATTCACCGCTTTGAGATCAACGGTTGCATTCCGCGTATAGTATGCCGAACCCAGCAGACCTTTCTCCTCTCCACTGAAGGCCACAAAGAGGTAATTGTTCGATTTGGGTCCGGACTGTTTCAGATACCGCGCCAATTCGATGAGCCCAGCAACTCCGCTGGCATTGTCATCGGCTCCGTTGTGCACTGCAGGCTCTCCGCGATGCAGTGACTCTTCGCCACCATGCCCCAGGTGATCGTAGTGCGCTCCGATGATGATGGTGGTTGAAGCCTTGTTGTTGATGAATCCTGCAATGTTGTGCCCGCTTGCACTCTCACGCACCAATCCCGATTTCATCGACACGGTCTTCGCCGTTTTCAATGCATCGATGTTTCCAGAAAAATACAGCACGGGAACGGTGCACGGCGTGACACGCATCCGCGAGGAAAGGGAGGGAGCAGTGTAGGCGCTGTCGGCAGAGTAAAAGACAATACCTGCAGCTCCTTTGGCGATTGCCGTATCGATCCGGCTTCGGAGATCTGCCGCCGCTGCATATTTACTGTGCGGACCGGCCTTGTCGGGTGTTGATGCATCGATAATGAAAATGCTGCCGCTGAATCGCTTCGTTTCCGTGTAGTCGTTGTAGTTGAGTGAAGGCACAACCATGCCATATCCCGCATCGAATACAGGTCCACTCGCCGACCCATCGGCAGAGTACGCCATTGGTGAGAAATCCTTGTCGGCCAGCAGCGCCTTTTTGTCGAGTGACAAACGGCAGTCGCCCGCCGCCTTGATGGATCGCGTGAAACTGAACGCCTGATAGTATCCATCACTGCCTGCAGTTTCCAGGCCGATGCTTCTGTAGCGAGAGGAAATGTATTCCATGGCGAGCAATTCACCCGGAGTTCCCGGCTCGCGCCCACCAAAGGAGTCCGACGCCAGGACACGGATGTGGTTGCGCAACGAATCGATCAGGGCTTGTCGGTTACTTCCGAATTGAGCCGAAACGACACCAGGGAATAAAAGAAAGAGGACCAGTACACGGGTGCGGTGCAAGAGAGCATGCATGGATTCAGGATTTTGGCAAAGGTAGGAAAGGCCATACCGGAAAGGTGCCGTTGGAGGAATGAAGCCTTCCGGGTATGGTAGAGATGACGGGAGAGTGACTTAAACGGATATAAACGTTTATTTACCGGCTCGTACCAGCAAAATCAGCGAACTTTGCTTTGGGGAGGGCGGAGCGGTGGCCCCCTCTCGTTAAGCGTTTGTAAACGGCTTCGCTCACTGGCCAATCACGGCAACAACGAATCAATCGAAGTCCACTGGTTTTCTCCTTTTCCATCCCCTCAACTCCCCGCCTCCACCAAAAATCCGCGCAGTTTTTCTCAGGCCGGAATCCACGACCGCACCTCTTCTATGCTGGGCATACCTGCCTCCAGCTTGAGTTTTTTGCGCATCCCGCCCAAATCGTTGAACAGTTTATTCGGATTGAGGCTGCGCAACTGATCGGCCGATTGTATGCCCATCTTACGGAGTACATCGTTCCAGGGAGAAGGAATTCCATCCAGGTATGCATTGTCAAGTTCAATGGACGAGACAGCCGCCTCCGGACGCATTTGCGGAAAGAACAACACATCCTGTATGGAATGGGAGTTGGTCATGATCATACTCAGGCGATCGATACCGATGCCCAGCCCTGCCGTAGGTGGCATGCCGTATTCAATGGCGCGTAGAAAATCTTCGTCGAGTTGCATGGCTTCTTCGTCACCGCGTTTTCCAAGTTCGAGTTGTTCTTCAAAGCGCGCGCGCTGATCGATCGGATCGTTCAATTCAGAGAAGGCATTGCAGATTTCTTTCCCGTTGCAGATCGCTTCAAAGCGTTCAACAAGCCCGGGTTTGCTACGGTGTTTCTTCGCGAGCGGGCTCATCTCCACAGGATAATCGGTGATGAAGGTGGGTTGAATGAGTTTATGTTCGCAGTGCGCACCAAAAATCTCATCAATGAGTTTGCCTCGGCCCATGCTGTCGTCCACCTCAACACCAAGTGATGCTGCAGCCTTGCGCATGCCGGCCTCATCCAGTTCGGATACATCCACACCGGTGAAATGTGCAATGGCCTCGTACATGGTGTAGCGTTTCCAGGGGCGCTTGAAATCGATGGTGTTCTCACCCACCTGCACCTGTGTGGTTCCGTGTAGGTCGATGGCGACTTTTTCGACCATCTCCTCCACCAGTTCCATCATCCATGCGTAGTCTTTGTACGCAACGTAAAGTTCAACCTGTGTGAAGTCCGGGTTGTGGAAGCGCGACATGCCTTCGTTGCGGAAGTCCTTGGCGAATTCGAACACGCCTTCGTATCCACCCACGATGAGTCGCTTGAGGTAAAGCTCGTTGGCGATGCGTAAGTACAGCGTCATGTCGAGCGTGTTGTGGTGCGTTTTGAAAGGACGCGCTGCCGCTCCTCCGTACAGGGGTTGCAGAATGGGAGTTTCCACTTCCAGGTATCCCTTCCCGCCCAGGTAGTGGCGGATGCTATTCACCAACCGGGTGCGTCTCACGAACGTTTCACGCACCTGCGGATTTACAATCAGGTCAACGTAACGCTGGCGGTAGCGTTGTTCGGGATCACTGAAAGCATCGTACACCTGTCCGTCTTTTTCCTTCACGGTGGGCAAGGGGCGGAGCGATTTGCACAGCAGTTTGAATCCCGTCACATGAACGGAAATTTCTCCTACCTGCGTTTTGAACACATATCCCTGCACACCGATGATGTCGCCGGTGTCGATTAGTTTTTTGAAAACGGTGTTGTATAGGGTCTTGTCTTCGTCCGGGCACAAATCATCCCGGCGGAAATATACCTGCACGCGTCCGCTGGCATCCTGCAATTCGCAAAAGGAGGCATTGCCCATGATGCGTCGGCTCATGATGCGTCCGGCGAGCGTCACTTCTTTGAAAGCCTCCGGATCCAGGTCGAATCCTTCGGTGATTTCCGCGGCCGTGCGGTTCACGGGATATAGTTCTGCAGGATAGGGGTCAATGCCCAGGCGATAAAGTTCTTCGAGGCTTTGGCGGCGGATGATTTCCTGTTCGGAAAGGTGCTGACTCATGGGCAGCAAAAATAGGAAATGCAAGGTGGGGAAGCGTGCTCCGGTTCTAGGTCCGGATGTACTGGACCCAGATCAGCCAGCTGAACGCAAATTCAGCCACAAAGCCCAGCAGGAATCCGACGTAAACCTGCGCTGGTGTGTGTGCTTTACGAATCAGTCTGGCGGTTCCCGTGATGCCCGCAGCGAGGCACATGGCCGGAATCATGCCCGCAACATCGAGACGCAACCAGTAACCGAATCCGTAGAAGAGTCCGGCCAATCCTCCGATACCGATCATGTGTATGCTGATTTTCCAACGGAGGTTGATTAGCACGGCCAGCAACACCGCGATGCAGGCGCCCAGCAAGGACAAACCGAGCAAGCGTGAAACGGGCAGATTCAGTAAAATCCACAAGGCTCCGCCGTAACAGGCCAATGTCAGCAGGAAGGGAATGTGCCGTTCATCGCGTTCGCTCAACTCCGGACTCCCGATCCATCCCCGTTGCCATAAAAACCAGATGATGGAGGCAGGCAATACAGCGGTCATCAAGAACATGAGCGCATACAGGAAGAGTTTGAGCGAATCCGGAATCGAATAGCTGAGGTGGCTTCCGGCATGAAAGAGCAGCCAGGTGGCATACAACGGCATGAACAGCGGATGGAAAAGGACGGAAAAGAACTGGCTTGCTCGCTGCATGGCAGGGGTTTCAGTCCGTTCAATCACACTTCCTTGCGGAGACGTGCCACCGGAATATTGAGTTGTTCGCGGTACTTCGCTACCGTTCGGCGTGCAATGTTGTATCCGGCCTTGTTCAGGATCTCAGCCAGTTTTTCGTCGGGCAGCGGATGCCGCTTGTCTTCCTGGCCGATGTGTTCTTCCAGGATTTTCTTGATTTCACGGCTTGATGCCTCTTCACCGCTTTCGGTCTGCAAGCCTTCCGAAAAGAAGTACTTGAGCAGGAAGGTGCCGTAGGGCGTTTCAACATATTTGCTGTTCGCCACGCGTGAAATGGTGGAGATGTCGAGACCCACCATCTCGGCAATGTCGTTCAATATCATGGGACGTAGCAAACGCTCATCGCCTTCCATGAAATAGGCGCGTTGGAATTCCAGGATGGCACCCATGGTCGACATAAGGGTGTGCTGCCGTTGCCGAATGGCATCGATGAACCACTTGGCGGCATCTATCTTGGAGCGGATGAAGGTGAGGGCTTCCTTGCTTTCGCGCTTCTTATCACGCGAATAGGTTTGAAGCATGTCCTGGAAGGAACGGCTGATGCGCAGGTCCGGATCGTTTTTCGGATGGAGTCCGAGTTCGAGTCGGTTGTCGTTTAGGGTAACGATAAAATCGGGGATGACCAGCTTGCTGCTGCGGCAGTACTCGGCCGATCCACCACCCGGGCGTGGATTGAGGACCACGATGTCGTGTACGGCGGCTTTGAGTTGCTCGTCTTCGAGTTCGAGGCTGCGCTGAATTTTTTCGAAGTGCTTCTTGGTGAATTCTTCGAAGTGGTCGCGCAGTATGCGGTATGCCGTATCCTGAGGAGGAACATGCAGGTGCTTGCGTTCGAGTTGCAACATGAGGCATTCGCGCAGATCACGGGCGGCAATGCCCGGAGGATCCAGCGTTTGGATCATGCGTAGGGTCTCTTCAAGCTCTTTGGCATCGGTGCTGATGTTGCGTGTGAATGCCAGGTCATCGGCAACCGAATCCAGGTCGCGGCGCAGGTATCCGTCGTCGTCGAGGCTGCCGATCAGGTGCTCAGCCAATTGATAATGGTGATCGTCAAAGGGCAGTAAGCCCAGCGCGGCCAGAAGGTTGTACTGATAGGAAACACTGACGGTGATGGGCGTTTCGTAGCGCTCATCATCGGGCGAATGGTTGTTCGCCTGCAGTTTGTAATACGGCACATCGTCGTCTTCGATGTAGTCGGCAATGTCGACATCTTCGTTGCGGATGGCTTCTTCCAGTGCTCCGGCTTCGGCATCGTCGGCGCTTTCTGCAAAAACCTCTTCCTCTTCGCTTTCTTCGTCCCGCTCCACATCCTCATCGGCCGTGTCGCGCTCTTCCTGCGGCAATTCCTCCTCGGCCAGGTCGTCCGGACTCCCTTCTTCCAAAGCCGGATTCGCTTCCAGCTCCTCTTTGATCCGCTGCTCAAGTGCCACAGTAGGCACCTGCAGCAATTTCATCAACTGAATTTGCTGGGGCGAAAGCTTTTGAAGCAGCTTCTGGTGTAAGCCGAGTTTTTGCATAAAGACGTTTCAAAAATACGGAACGGTTATCCGTTGTCGGTTATCTATTATCTGTTATTCGGGTGTGGAACATCATGCAAACCTGTGGGATCTATTGTCTGTTCGCAAATCGAAGCCATATTCATGAAAGAAAGATAACGTCAAATCCTTTCGATCCGCCACGGCGGGACAGGTTCGCCTTCGGCGGGACAGGTATGATCAGTGGCCGCTGAGAAACAGCCCACATCATCACACCATCAAATCTTTAAAACTCCGCATTCTTCGGTGTCCTTGGGAAGGGGATTACATCGCGGATGTTGTTCATTCCGGTTACGAATAGCACCAGGCGCTCGAAGCCCAGTCCGAAGCCGGCATGCGGACAACTTCCGAACTTGCGCGTTTCGAGGTACCACCATAGGCTTTCTTCGTGAATCCCCATTTCGCGTACGCGGGTTAGTAGTTTGTCGTAATCGTCCTCACGTTGCGAACCTCCGATGATTTCACCGATCCAGGGGAAGAGGACATCCATGGCACGAACTGTCTTTCCATCCTCGTTCTGTTTCATGTAGAACGCCTTGATGTGTTTCGGATAATCGGTTAGGATGACCGGTCCGCCGAAGTGTTCCACCAGGTAGTTCTCGTGTTCCTTCTGCAAATCAGTTCCCCATTCCACCTTGAATTCGAATTGCGCATTGCGTTCAATCAGGATTTCGGTGGCTGCGGTGTAGCTCAGTCGTGTGAAGGGCTTTTCGGTCACAGAAGTCAGGCGCGCAATCAGTTCCTTGTCGTACATGTTGTTGAGGAACTCCAGGTCCGCTTTGCAATGCTCAAGAGCATATGCAACCAGGTATTTGAGCATGTCCTCGGCCAGGTCCATGTTATCGCCGATGTCGTAAAAAGCCATCTCGGGCTCGATCATCCAGAACTCGGCCAGGTGGCGGGGTGTGTTGGAGTTCTCGGCCCGGAATGTGGGTCCGAAGGTGTAGATCTTACCAAGAGCAAGTGCTCCCAGCTCGCCTTCAAGTTGTCCCGATACGGTCAGGTTCGAGGCCTTCCCGAAAAAATCTTCGGTGTAGTCAACCTCTCCGGCTTCGTTGCGTGGCGGATTAACCGCATCGAGGGTCGTTACCCTGAACATTTCTCCCGCTCCTTCGGCGTCCGATCCGGTGATGATGGGCGCATGCAGGTAGAAGAAACCGCGGTCGTTGAAGTATTTATGGATCGCATAGGCCAGGTGATGCCGGATGCGGAATACGGCACCGAAGGTGTTGGTGCGCGGACGCAGGTGGGCGATTTCACGCAGGAACTCGAGGGAGTGCCCTTTTTTCTGCAGCGGATAGGTTTCCGCATCAGCTTCGCCGTAGATGTGCAGGGAAACGACCTGCATCTCGGTGGCTTGGCCCGATCCGGCTGAGGCCACCATATTCCCTTCGGCACGGAGGCAAGCCCCGGTTCCGATGCGCTTCAGCAGTTCTTCACCGATCTGGTTCGGATCAACCACGAGCTGGAGGTTGTGGATGGTGCTTCCGTCGTTCAGCGCAATGAAGGCTACGTTTTTGTTGCCGCGCTTGCTGCGCACCCATCCTTTGGCAATGGCGCTGCGGCCGATGCTGCCGGCGTCAAGCAATTCGTGTACAGAGGTATGTTCCATAGGGAAAAAGAGTCCGGTGAATGAAGGTTCCGGTCCCGCAAAGGAAGCCGATTTTCCCCCGTGAACCAAGGCAGCAGTAGCGATCCGGGCTATGAAATCGCCCCCCGAATCAAACCAAATGTGCACTGAGGCTGTTATATATCGCATACGCCTTACTGTGTTTCCTTAACTTTACGCACATTCCGATATGCCCATGCATCAGGTCAACGCAGGACCCCTGCTCGATAAAATCCAGATTCCCTCCGACCTTCGTTCCCTCAGTGAAGACCAACTCAAGCAGGTCTGCGATGAATTGCGGCAGTACATCATCGATATCGTTTCCGTCAATGGCGGACACTTCGGTGCCAGTCTGGGCGTAGTCGAACTGACCGTTGCACTGCATTATGTGTTCAATACCCCGCACGATCAATTGGTTTGGGATGTAGGGCACCAGGCCTACGGACACAAAATTCTCACGGGCCGTCGCCCGGTTTTCCATACCAATCGCATTTACAAGGGCATCAGCGGTTTCCCGAAGCGCTCCGAGAGCGAGTACGACACCTTCGGAGTCGGACACAGTTCAACCTCGATTTCCGCAGCACTCGGAATGGCTGTAGCCTCCCGCCTCAAAGGCGACAAGCAGCGTCAGCATGTGGCAGTGATCGGCGATGGAGCCATGACGGCCGGACTCGCTTTCGAGGGTTTGAACCACGGTGGCGTGGAGGACAGCAACCTGCTGGTGGTTTTGAATGATAACTGCATGAGCATCGATCCCAATGTTGGTGCTCTGAAAGAATACCTCACCGACATCACCACTTCGCGTACCTACAACAAGGTGAAAGACGAAGTATGGAAGATGCTCGGTGTCATTAGTAAGTTCGGTCCCAATGCCCAGTCTATCGCCCAAAAGGTGGAAGGAGCCATGAAGAGCGCTCTGCTCAAGCAGAGCAATATGTTCGAGTCACTCAAGTTCCGCTATTTCGGACCGATTGACGGGCACGATGTGAATCACCTCGTAAAGGTACTCGACGACCTGAAGCACATTCCCGGACCCAAAATCCTGCATTGCCTCACTGTAAAGGGTAAGGGATATGAACTGGCCGAAAAGGACCAGACCAAATGGCATGCACCCGGTCTGTTCGACAAGATCACCGGTGAAATTGTCAAGTCTTCGTCCGATAAACCCCAGCCACCCAAGTACCAGGATGTGTTCGGACACACCATGGTGGAACTGGCCGGTATGAACAACCGGATCATCGGCGTGACTCCTGCCATGCCTTCCGGCTGTTCGCTCAACATCATGATGAAGGCCATGCCCGACCGGGCCTTCGATGTCGGTATTGCCGAGCAGCATGCCGTAACGTTTTCGGCCGGTATGGCTACCCAGGGCATGATTCCGTTTTGCAACATCTATTCGAGCTTCATGCAGCGCGCCTACGATCAGGTGCTGCACGATGTAGCGCTACAGAACCTGCAGGTTGTTTTTTGTTTGGACCGCGGCGGACTCGCCGGTGCCGATGGACCCACGCACCACGGCGCATTCGATCTG
>JBJTJB010000244.1:0-1166 GCA_046095245.1 Bacteroidota bacterium
AGCATGTGCTTGCATCCGCCAGCGACCGCACCACCTACGGAAGCGATGAAACGGAGGACCTGCATTTCATGCCGGCTGTGGTGGTGAAGCCACAAACGGCTGATGAGATTTCGACCGTGTTGAAAGTGGCCAACCGTGAGCGCATACCGGTTACGCCTCGTGGCGCCGGCACCGGACTTAGTGGTGGAGCACTGCCTGTGTGCGGTGGAATAGTGCTGTCGACCGAGCGCTTGAACCGTATTGTCGAAATCGATGAACGGAATCTACAGGCCACAGTCGAGCCCGGTGTCATCAACCAGGTATTCCGCGATGCCGTCGAGGCCAAGGGCCTGTTCTATCCTCCCGATCCCGCCAGTCGCGGCAGCTGTTTTTTGGGAGGCAATCTGGCCGAGAACGCCGGGGGACCCAAGGCGGTCAAGTACGGCACCACCAAGGATTACGTACTCAACTGCGAAGTGGTATTGCCTACGGGAGAAATCATCTGGACCGGAGCCAACACCCTGAAGAATTCCACGGGGTACAATTTGACACAACTCGTTGTCGGAAGCGAAGGGACGCTGGGGATCATCACCAAGATTGTTTTCCGGCTCATTCCCTTGCCTACGCAGAACCTGCTGATGCTGGTGCCGTTTTTTTCGCCTGAGAGAGCCTGCGAGGCGGTGTCGGCCGTGTTCCGTGCAGGATTCACACCATCGGCCATGGAGTTCATGGAGCGCGATGCCATCGATTTCGTGTTGCGTTTTGTGGATGTGAAGATTCCAGTCAAAGACGAACACCAGGCTCACCTGCTCATCGAAGTGGACGGCCATGACCTCGATGCCTTGTTCAAGGATTGCGAGAAGATCAGCGAAGTGATGTACGACCACGAGTGCGATGAAGTGATGTTTGCCGATACGGCCCAGCAAAAAGCCGACTTATGGCGCATGCGAAGGGCAGTAGGGGAGGCGGTGAAGTCGCATTCGGTATATAAGGAGGAAGATACTGTGGTGCCCCGGGCCGAGTTACCGGAACTCCTGAAAGGTGTGAAGGAGATCGGAGTCAAGTACGGATTCAAATCCGTCTGCTACGGCCACGCCGGCGACGGCAACTTGCACGTCAATATCATCAAAGAAGGCATGAGCGACGAGGACTGGAATGCGAAGGTCCCCACCGGCATCCGCGAGATC
>JBJTJB010000245.1:0-3048 GCA_046095245.1 Bacteroidota bacterium
AACATCCAGCAGCTGCGGGTTGCCTGATCAGGCTTTTTTCTTCCTGGTATAGTGTTCGAAGGCACAGGAAAAGGCGTTTTTTTCATCAGCCGGCAACTCTTCTCTGGATTGTAGTTCCCATTCAACGGTGTTGAATTCCGGAAAAAACGTGTCGGCATCTGCGAGGGTATCTACACGGGTCAGGAACAGCTCATCGGCCTTGTCGATTGCTAACCGGTAAATCTCAGCTCCTCCAATTACGAACGCCTTCTGTTCATCTTTACAAGTGAGCAAGGCTTCATCGAGGCTACCCATGATCTCGCAACCTACCGGTGCGCTCACCAGACTCCGACTCAAAACGATGTTTCGTCTATTGGGTAGCGGCCTGCCGATGGATTCATGGGTTTTTCTTCCCATGATGACAGTATACCCGGTGGTGATTGATTTGAAATGTTTCAAATCGGCAGGGAGATGCCAAAGCAACTGATTGTCTTTCCCAATACCGCCCCGGCGATCAATAGCCACAATGAGTGAAAGAATCATAAGCTCTGCTCCGTTGGTCCGCAAAGGTAATCAAGGGGAGTTCCTTGAATGGCCTTTTAAACAAGTACCTTGGATTGGGCATCAAAGATTGGTGATAATTTCTTAACATAGCGTCTTCTACCAGACAGATGAACGGAATAAAAAAACTGTACACTCCTCTTATAGTCTTCATGCTCTTATTCCTTACCTCTTGTGATAAGGAGCCTGGCGATGGCGGTAGTTCTGAAATCCGCGGTACTGTTGTAGAACGGGATTACATCCTGTTCCCCGGGATATATACCGATGGTCCGGCCCAGGAACTTGATGTGTACATCTGTTACGGAACCGACGACAACGCCATCGATGATCGTACGCGTACGAGTTTCGATGGGTCATTCAAGTTTTCAGGTCTGCGGAAAGGGGATTACCGCGTATTCATTTATACCGAGGATACGGCACTCACCAATTACGGCAATCAGGTTCCGGTGCAGATCGATACCCGAATCGATAAGAACCACAGTGAGCAAAACCTGGGAGTCCTCCTGACGCATGCGCTTTGATGATGGAAGCAGGAGCCGGATTTCAGTCGTTTGTGGCGGTCGGTCTGCAGGAAATGGATGCCGTAGCACTGACCAATCGCATCGATACCAAATTCGTTTTTCCACTGTCCCGTCTTAATGATGTGCTGAACGGAATGGAGACGGGATACAGCGTACTCGAGATTGATGGCGTTCGGATGCATCCCTACGATACGGTTTATTTTGATGATTCCGATCTTGGCTTATACCTGGCCCATCACAATGGTCGGGCAAACAGGTTCAAGCTCAGGTTACGTCGCTATGGTAATTCGGATGTGGCCTTTATGGAGGTGAAGCGGAAAACGAACACAGGGCGCACCATCAAGGCCCGGAAGCGCACCAGCCTTCCACAACGTCTGCTTACTGACGAGCAGAGGTTGTTTTTTAATCAACATACAGGTGCTGATGGTGACACGTGGCGATTTTCCATGCAGGTCCGATTCAGTCGGGTGACCTTGGTTTCGTTTAATCCGCCCGAGCGCGTCACACTCGATTTCAGTCTTGAAGCCCGGGATGAAGCAGGTGCCAGGCAATTCCCCGGATTGGTCATTGCTGAGGTCAAGCAAGGGGGTAAGGCGAACTCTGCGTTTATAAGCCGTATGCACGAATTGAGGATCCGGCCATTCTCCGTGTCAAAATATTGCCTGGGGATCAGTTTCCTCAGAGAGCATATTAAGAAAAACAACTTCCTGCCACAGCACCGTATGCTGAAGGCCCTATCATTAAAATCATCCCATGGAACTCTTTGATAAACTTGGCGAAAAATTCTTCCTGCGACTTCTGATAGACTTGTTCAGTGTCGCTTTGATTGTTCGTGCAATCTACCTGCCCAATTACAGGAAGCGTGATCACATGTTCACGTTTTTCATGTTCAACCTCGTCATTTACATCATTTCCTACTTGTTGAGCAAGGTTGACATGTCTTTCGGGGCTGCATTCGGACTCTTCGCAGTGTTTTCCCTGTTACGTTACCGAACCGAAAACATTTCAGAAAAGGACATGACCTATTTGTTGCTGTTCATCGCAATGGGTCTTGTGAATGCCACAGTGAAGGGTACTTATTTTGAATCCTTTCTGATCAACGGAATCCTCATTCTTGCAGCATGGGTTCTGGACGGAAATGTGCTTATCCGGAATGAAAAGACGCAGTTGGTCCAGTACGAACGCATTGAAAACATCCACGAAAGTAAACGTGAAGAATTGCTGACAGATCTGCGATCACGAACCGGATTGGATATTCACAAAGTATCGGTGGTACACATCGATTTCATCCGCGACAGTGCGGAGCTGAAAATCTATTATTATTGATGAAGCCGGTATTCCGCCTCCGATCAATACTTGCGGTATGTGTGCTGACATCAGGCGCTTTGCATGGGCAGACCTACAATGAAGCACAGCACTGGTGCTCACTTACTGCAGAGGGGAATCTCCCCGGTCCGTACAAAGCGGCACTGCAGGTTGAATCGCGGACCGACCTTTCCGAGCGCATGCTTGTGAATCTGTTCGCCAACTTTTCAGTGCAGCGCGAATGGAACGAAAACATCAGCACCGAACTCCATTACCGGGTCATGGTGAGGGATCCGGGAACTGATGCAGAAAAAGCACAACGACTCATGTTGGATGTGACGGGTTTGAAGCCGATCGGTAAAACAACTGTTTCGTTGCGGTTTCGCTTAGGTCAAGAGGATGAAACGGGTATGGATGCCGATGGTTTTTTTATTTCGGGCGGCTCAGCAGTTTTCAGGCAGAAACTCGCTGTTAAACGCGAAGTCGGAAGGACGCAGTTTTCGCTTAGTGTAGAGCAATTCGAGAGCATTACCCGATCAGGATTCAATCCGGATCAGTTGCGAGTAGTTTTGGCCTCTGAATTCAAGCTTTCAAAACGGCAGAGGATATCCTTGTTTTTGATGTCGCAGCATCTCTCTTCGGGGACCAAGCGGTTTAACGTCGGTACAGGATACACCTACCG
>JBJTJB010000246.1:0-1346 GCA_046095245.1 Bacteroidota bacterium
CGGAGGATGGGTTCTTCTACAGTGTTCGATGTTGGCAGGTGATAGGTCGGCCCCCGTAACCCGGTACCCGAGTGAGTGCAGGCTCACACTGTGGCGTCCCTTTCCGCAAGGGAGGTCCAAAATGCTTGCACCTGGTGGTAATGAGAGGGTCTTCGTGAGGCGCACAACGAATTCTTCTGCCTCCGATTCGTTCCGGTTGTTGTAAAGTGCGTGATAATAGGATGTGTTGAACCAGGACTGGTACCAGGCCAGTTCAGCGGGTTGGACACCCGCGTGTATTCCGGTTTTCGGGATTTGCATAGGATTCCGACACAAAAGTCCCCAAATAGCTTCGACCAGACAAATTCCCTTGGCATCTATTCAGCTATTTTTGATGCATGTCCTCGCAGCGTAAAAATGGTCAAAGGCGGATTCGCCTGTGGAAGGCCAAACGGACTTCACCTGGTGCAGCACCGGGTACGATAACGCCGGCTGAGGATGCGATGGTACCACGTATTCGCGTTACCACCTACGATTCGGTGTTTATTCAGGAATCGGACTTTCCCGATTTGAAGGCCTTGATGCTGCATTTGGATAATCATCCCAACCGTATCAATTGGGTCGAGATACATGGTTTTGGCGATCGCAGGTTGTTGGAGCAGTTCTGTGCTGCTTTCGGAATACATCGCCTGGAAATGGAAGATGTGATCAACAATTATCAGCGTCCAAAGCTGGAGGATTATGACGATCACTTGTTTGTGGTCACCAGACTTTTGCTGAAAAACGGGGATGATCAAATCCGAAACGATCAGTTTGCACTTTTTCTCAAGCAGAATCTCGTCATCACATTCCAGGAAACGCACGATGAGTATTTCGATCCCGTGCGCTCACGCCTGAGATCCGGTAAGGGGCATTTGCGCTCATCCTACGCGGATTACCTGACCTATGCCTTGCTCGATTGCGCTGTTGACCACTATTTTCCACTGCTTGAAGTGTATGGTGAGAAGCTGGACGCCCTTGAGGATGAGTTGTTCGGAAAGCCAAACCGGGATTGCCTGCACCGGATTCAAAGCCTGAAGCGCGAGCTGATCCTGGTCCGCAGAACCGTTTTCGCGGAGCGCGATAAAGTGAATGATTTGCTGCGCACAGCATCCGATCTGATCGGAGACCAGACCAAGATTTACCTGCGCGATACCTACGATCATACAATACAGGTCATGGACCTGGTGGAGAGTTACAAGGAAATCATCGCCTCGCTCATGGAGATTTACCTCTCGAGTGTCAGTTTTCGTCTCAATCAGGTGATGAAGGTGTTGGCTATCATATCCACTATTTTCATCCCCCTTACATTCATTGTGGGTGTATAC
>JBJTJB010000247.1:0-4642 GCA_046095245.1 Bacteroidota bacterium
TATACTCTCAGGATTGGATGTCTTTTTTCGACTCCTTGCTGTCGATTCTGACCTAACCATTATATATTTGTTGTGTGACTCCTCATGCACTCGGTTTCTTTCTGTTGCTCGTTTTTTCTTTCCAAACAGCAATACCCGTCAGTAATCTAACTGTCGGATTATGCGACCCGATTGCCATGCAGTCTGTTGACCCAACGGCTGGTGAAGCGGAGGAATCCTGTGAAAAGGAATCGAAGTTGAAAGAAAAGGAAACCAGTACCTCTGGATGTTCCAATTTCGGTATTGATGTTGACCCGCCTGCGGTTGATATTGAACAGGCTGCCCTGATTGACTTTTTTATTTCAGCGTATCATCGGTCCGCCATCGACGAGCCTCCGGAAAGCTGAATTGCGATCCCTATTCTGTTGAATCCAACAGTATACATTCCTGTACTTAGTGCCTCGTTCAATCCACTTAATTCGTGAAAAAAAATCCATCTACGCTAAAAACCGATATCCAATCGGGACTTGTCGTTTTCCTGGTCGCTCTGCCATTGTGTTTAGGCATCGCCCTGGCGAGTGGCGCTCCCTTGTTTGCCGGAATCATTGCCGGAGTTGTGGGCGGAATCGTGATCGGGCTGCTCAGTGACTCTCAGCTCAGTGTAAGTGGTCCTGCAGCCGGCCTTACCGCAATCGTACTTGCAGCCATCACCAGCCTGGGGTCGTATGAGGCCTTTCTTGCTGCTGTTGTAATCGGAGGTTTGTTCCAGATCCTGCTGGGTATCGCTCGTGCAGGAGCCATCTCCAATTACTTCCCTTCCAATGTGATTGAGGGTATGCTGACAGCAATCGGGATCATCATCATTCTAAAGCAGCTCCCACATGCGGTGGGTTATGATGTCGATAACGAAGGTGATTTCTTTTTTATCGAGAAAGGGACAGGACACAATACCTTTTCCGCACTTATCGATGCTGTGAACTATTCGCATCCGGGTGCCATACTGGTGACGGTTGTATCACTTGCCATCCTGATCGCCTTTGTTAAAGTCCCATTCCTGAAGCGCATCAAAGTGGTTCCCGGAGCCTTGGTGGCCGTTGTTTCCGGTGTCGCCCTCAACAGCTGGTGGATCGCCAGCGGGTCCTCCCTTGCCATCGGTCAGGATCACCTGGTGAATCTCCCCGTTGCTGCCGATTTGAACGCTTTTTTTGCGCAATTCACTGCTCCGGAAGTGTCGGCATTCCTGCGTCCGGAGGTATGGGTTGTTGGTGCCACGCTGGCCGTTGTGGCCAGCATTGAAACCTTGTTGTGTGTGGAGGCGGCAGATAAAATGGATTCTCAAAAACGATTCACGAACACAGATAGGGAGCTGTATGCTCAAGGCGCAGGTAATCTGATCAGTGGATTGATCGGAGGCCTGCCCATGACTTCGGTCATCGTGCGAACCTCGGCCAATATCAATGCCGGGGCGCAAACCAAAACGAGTGCCATTGCTCATGGTATATTCCTGTTGCTGGCCGTGGTGACAATACCTTTTGTCTTGAATCAGATTCCTCTCGCGTGTTTGGCTGCGGTGCTTCTACAAACCGGCTTCAAATTGGCTAGTCCGCGTGTGTTCCGGCACATGTGGTCGAATGGACGATTGCAGTTCATTCCATTCATCGTCACAGTAATCGCCGTTGTTTTCACCGACCTCCTGCGCGGAGTGGCTGTCGGTTTGGTAGTCAGCGTGTTTTACATTCTGCGGGCCAACATGCGCCTGTCGTATTTCTTTTCGCGCGAGCAATACCATGCCGGAGAAAAAATCGTGATGCGATTAGCCCAGGAAGTTTCCTTTTTGAACAAGGCTGCCATTAAAAAAACCTTGCGTGAAATTCCGCGGGGAGCCTCCATCGAAATCGATGCCAGCCAAACGGCTTACATTGACCACGATGTACTTCATCTCATCCGTGATTTCGTTGCATCCACCTCGGTAGAAAAGGAGATCAAGGTTACGCTCACAGGCTTCAGGGAACACTATTCCATAGCGCAATCCCTGCCGCATGTCATAATTCAATAATTTCAAATCAGAAAAACCACCATGAAAGTGCATAACTCCGAAACCCAAAAGACCATTACACCTGACAAGGCTCTGACAATTCTCAAAGAGGGTAACGAGCGATTCGTCAACAACCTGCGCGTAAACAGAAATCTGCTGAAGCAAGCCAACGAAACCCGCGATGGACAATGGCCTTTTGCGGCCATATTGAGTTGTATTGATTCGCGCACCTCGGCCGAGCTGATATTCGATCAGGGTCTTGGAGATGTGTTTTCCATCCGTATCGCCGGAAATGTCGTGAACACCGATATCATCGGTAGTTTGGAGTTTGCCTGTAAGGTGGCGGGCTCCAAGCTCATTGTGGTGTTGGGTCATACCGGTTGCGGAGCCATCAAAGGTGCATGCGATCACATCGAAATGGGAAACCTGACCGAGCTCCTGTCGAAAATCCAACCTGCCGTTTATGAGGAGCGTGCTACGGAAGATCCCGGTAAACGCAATGGCGCCAACCCGGAATTCGTGTACAACGTGACCGAGCTGAACGTGAAGCGGACCGTCCGTTCATTGGTGAACAGATCCTATATCCTTGAGAAAATGATTGAGAGCGGAGAGATCGCCGTTATTGGAGGGATACATCATCTGGATACCGGTGTGGTAAATTTCCTGCCCGACACCTGGATTACCTCTGCTGCCGATATTCAAGCACAACCCGTGATTGCTGGTAAATAACAGCAGTACGGGTTCCCTTTTTCAAAAGCAATAGCGGTTTGACGAAGTCAGTGCATCGGATACCGCACGGCGGGCAAGCACAGCATTGTAGCCTTCCGATTTTGTGAAGCGCTTGAGCCCCATCAGCAACATCCGCTGCTGATCACCTTGACTCATGGCCAGTATAGCCTGCCTGCCATTCACCTGCATACGGTCCATTGAGTCTTGTAAATAAACCCTGGCCATTGCTACGTGCAAGTCTGCCTGAGCAGCGCCTTCGGTTGCGGATTTCATCGCACGCAATAACATGGATTCGGACATGAATGTATCAATGATCATATCAGCAATACGCATCAGGATTTCCTGCTCTTTGGCGAGTTTCATCATGTACGTTTGTACTGCTGTTCCGGCAACCATCAAAATCGCTTTTTTCATGTTGGCGATTGTTTTTCGCTCGGAAGCAAATGCACTGTCATCGGCGTTCGAGAAATCCGGTATTGCGGTCAGTTCGGACTGAATGGCTGCGGCAGGTCCCATCAGGTCCAGTTCGCCTTTCATGGCACGCTTCAGCAACATATCGACCGTCAGCAGCCGGTTGATTTCGTTTGTTCCTTCAAAAATCCGGTTGATACGGGAATCGCGGTATGCACGATCCATCGGGAAATCGGATGAATAACCGTAGCCTCCATAGATCTGCACACCTTCGTCCACAACAAAGTCGAGGACTTCCGAACCGGCAACTTTCAGAATGGCACATTCCACGGCATACTCCTCGGCTGCCCCCAGCAAGGCAGTACCAAAATCACTGCCCGAGGCCAGCAGCGCTTCTTCTTTTTCTTCGATAAGCTGGCTTACTCGATAGATCGCCGACTCCAGTGCAAAAATCCGGATGGCTTGCTCTGCCAGTTTGTGACGGATGGCTCCAAAGCGTGCGATGGGCAACTTGAATTGTTCGCGCGTGTTTGCATATTCGACCGATCGTGTTGATACCTGCTTCGCGGCACCGAGGGCTGCTGCAGCAAGTTTTGCGCGACCGATATTCAGAATATTAAAGGCGATCAGATGTCCTTTTACGATTTCACCGAGTACATTCTCAACCGGCACCTTGCAATCGGAAAAAAACACCTGCCGGGTGGAGGAGCCCTTGATTCCCATTTTGTGTTCTTCTTCTCCGAGGCTTATACCTTCGGTATTCCTGTCCACAATGAACCCTGTGAACTTGTCGCCATCCACCTGAGCAAACACGGTAAATACATCGGCGAAGCCGGCATTTGTAATCCACATCTTCTGGCCGTTGAGGATGTAGTGCTTCCCATCATCCGAAAGCACGGCTTTCGTTTTAGCGGCCAAAGCATCCGAACCAGATCCGGGTTCAGTCAGACAGTACGACCCTTTCCACTCGCCGGTGGACAATTTGGGCAGGTATTTCTGCTTTTGCGCTTCGTTACCGAAGTAGAGGATGGGCAATGTTCCGATTCCTGTGTGTGCGGCCATTGCCACGGAAAACGAGTGGCCGGCTCCAAGCACCTCGGTCATCAGCATGCCGGTGAGGAAATCCTTTCCAAACCCACCGTAGGTTTCCGGAATAGACACGCTAAGCATGCCCAGCTCACCTGCTTTATCAATCAGGGAGGCCATTAGACCGGGTTCGAGGGCATCGATACGGTCGAGGTGGGGATATACCTCCTGCTCGAGGAATTCGCGTGCCATATCGGCCATCATCCGGTGCTCTTCCGAAAAGTGCTCCGGGGTGAACAGTGCAGAAAAATCGCTCTCGCGGATCAGGAATTGCCCGCCTTTCAGGGCGGCTTGGGCTGTTGTGGTGCTCATGGTTTAAATGACTTCGTGACGTTCTACGGAAATAGGAGGCTGTTCGTTACGAAAGTACGGTCAGTCGTTCCCGAACCGGTTGTTTCACAC
>JBJTJB010000248.1:0-6466 GCA_046095245.1 Bacteroidota bacterium
TCGGACTTAGTATTAACGGATGCAAGTCCATCGTTGAGATGCAGTTTGCGGATTTTGTCACGTGCGGATTCAATCAGATCGTGAACAACCTTGCAAAGGCGCATTACCGCTGGGGTCAACACGCCGACGTGGTTGTTCGGATGCCAACGGGTGCCGGTGTTGGTGCCGGTCCATTCCACTCCCAAAGCACAGAGGCCTGGTTCTTTCATGTGCCCGGACTGAAAATCGTATACCCGGCTTTTCCTGAAGATGCAAAGGGATTGCTGGCAGCTGCAATAGAGGATCCTAACCCCTATCTTTTTTTCGAACACAAGGCTTTGTACAGAAGTATAACAGGTCCGGTTCCGGATGACTATTACACTACTCCTGTTGGCAAAGCCCGCCGCGTACGTGAAGGTGCCGATATCAGTATCATCACGTATGGACTCGGCGTGCATTGGGCGTTGGAATATCTTGACAAGCATCCGGAGGTTTCTGCAGATCTGATCGATTTACGTACACTATTGCCCTGGGATCGGGAGTCGGTGCTTGAATCGGTCAAAAAGACGGGTAAAGTCATCGTGATGCACGAAGACACCTTTACAGGTGGCATCGGTGGAGAAATTGCATCGTGTATCGCAGAGCATTGCTTTCCTTACCTTGACGCTGCTCCGGTCCGTATCGGTGCCCTCGATACGCCGGTACCGATGTCTTCTGCGCTCGAATGGAGTTTTCTTCCGAAGGCACGCTTCGAAAAAGCCCTTACGGAATTGTTGGCATTTTAACCTGACTGTTCAGGATACTGTCAAGCCTGGACAGGGAAGCCATGTTGAATCGGTTTTGAGACCCGCTGAGGATTGCCGCTTTTTCTTTTGCGGTGAGATGCCAACTGATGGAAACCCGGTCTTTGAGATTAGGCATTTGGAAAATGACCACATCCAGAGGAGCCGACAACCAGCTTTGCGCGTATTGCAGCTCCTTGTCGAGTGAGTAGTCCTGCATGATGATGAAGTTGCCACTCAGGTTACGCATCGGCGCCATAAGTTTTTCCAGTAGCGTTTTGATGCTGTTGTCCTGCACCGGATTGTTTTTGAAATTGTCGCGGATCTGGAGCATGACTACCCCGGAGGTATTCAGTGCAATCCAGTCGCGGAAGGTGTGCATGAATTGAACGGAATTCAAAATACCGTAATTGTCCCGGATTCCCGCATCCATCACCTCAATGGCCGGGGAACTGGGCAGAGATACGGCCGGCGTTATATAGGGGAAGGTGGCACTCATCCGCAATGCACTCGATATGCGAAGATCTTCGGATCCCTGTGCTGCGAAAAACCGTCCGAATTCAACCCCGCTTGTTATCGCCTGTATCCCGTCGCTTTCTTCCGGCGACTCGTTAATCAGATAGGAGACGGGTTGTGCAGAAATATGCAAGGCTCTTCCATCGTTGATGATGGTCGGACTTAGGACGACCATGGGGATTTCAGCATTTCGCTCGGGCAATGCATAGTCACTGAGCCTGCCATCAAACGCGCCATGCGTATTCTCGTTCAACTGCTGCTCCCAGGCCCAGGCACGATCGCGTGTGTAGCGGAACGGGCCATCTTCAAATTGCTGGTTATTGAGGAAAATATCCGCAACCGTCGCACTCATCACCAGGGAATTCAACATATCCTTTCCCATCGATTTCAGGAATGGGTTATCGGGATTCCGGTTGGCTGCCATAAGCGAGTCCCGGTTGTTCAAGTACAATTCGCGGTAATAGCACAGACCGATGATTCCGCCTGACGAACCGCTTGCGAAGACCGATTGTGGGAACAACGTACCTCCGGCCATGCTGTCGATCATCTGCAAGGTGCGGAAGGTGAACATGGCTGATCGTAGTCCGCCACCACTGACATTGATGAGGACCATTTTAGGTCGCTCCACGCCTTTTGCCTTCCAGTTCGCTTTCCAGCGCTCTAGGATGGCCAGGGTGTTGGCGCGGTCCGCATCCAGCAGGCTATCCTTTAGTTGTGCCGAAAGACTTCGATTGCTGTATTCGGCCGGAGCCTTTCCATAGTCCAGCCCGTAAGCCTGGTTGCGGGGATTGAACACTTCGAAATGCGAAATGAAATTCAGGCCGATGAAGAACAAGATCAGCCCCGTGGTGGCCCATGCCCTCAGCCAGTAGCGCAAAACGCCGCTGAGCATGATCAGCATGGTGAACAAAAGCAGTACACTAGCTGCAGCCGGAATACGGAAAAAAGGGTTTTCGCGGAACAGCCCCAGAACAATAAACGTTGCGAAGACGATGATTTCAATGACCGCTGCATTGATGTGGTTCTGCCGGAAAACCTGCTCAAGCATGTAACGTTTGTAGTGGCGCGTATCACGGACCCTCCGAACACGGAATGGAAACATGAGATAGGTTTCTACCTTCCAGTTTTTACTTCGCTGGTATCCGCTCAAAGGTCTTACGGGTGTTGTATCATCCAGGTCCGAATGGCTTACGCCGAATAACTTGAAGATGTCCTTGTTGGTCATCAGGAAGTAGCGGATCGTAACAAACGCTACAAGCGCCACGCCGAACAACATGGCCGACAGATTGGCTGCCACATCCATTACCGGTCGAAGTTGGTCTATTCGCTGGAATCGGAATATACACCAGCAATAAATCAGGAGGAATGACAGCGGAATAGCCATGTTGTTGTACACGAAGCGTACAAAGGGCCTCGACATGGTTGCCAGAAAAGGAAACCGGAAACTGTTCAGGATAAAGCCTGAAATATGGAAGGCCATGATGAACGCGCCCAAACTGACGCCGATGATCAGGAAGGAAAGCGGTCCAACAGCTCCCCGGTATTCGGGGTCGAGGAAGAGATAGGGGATTCCGAATTTGGAGGCGACGTTGCCTGTGATGAATCCGAAAAGCAGCACCCAGTACAGCAGCATCAACTGATTCTTCTTCACATGCATCACCACCAGCTGAACCGGGAAGGAAAGGGCGAATGCCCGGATCATTGCAATCGGATTCATGCTGTCTGTTTCGGAATAATCCGGTATACGGAAAACAGCGCCTTAGGGTTGAGTTTTCCGGTAGTTTTCATGGGTTCAGGTCATGCTGATGAGTGCCCATACGAATGGTGCACTCAGCAGTACAGCGTCAAAGCGATCGAGCAGCCCCCCATGTCCGGGCATAAAAAATCCCGAGTCTTTCACTCCGATGCTCCGTTTCAGCAGCGATTCGCACAGGTCTCCCATGGTTCCGGTCACGAGGATGATCAGTGCCATTGCCATCCAGACATGCAATCCGGGTTCGGGATACCAGCGGAACAGCATGTATGAAAGCAGGCAGGTTGCCACGGCCCCACCAAGGCTGCCTTCCCATGTTTTTCCGGGAGAGATGCGCTCAAATAGTTTTGTGCGTCCCAGCTTTCGGCCGGTCAGGTAGGCGAAGGTGTCAGAGGTCCAGATCAGCACGAAGTAGCCCAATAGCAACTGGTACTCGTAACTTCCTCCGTGCAGGGCAATGCGGCTCAGCAATGCAAAAGGCAAAACGGTGTAAAGGATGCCGGTCAGTCCGAAGGCGATATTGCTGAATGGATTTTCTTTCTTTCGGTATAGCTCTGCGAAAAACATCAGTCCGAAGGCAGGGTATACGATGGCTTCCCAGCGCAAGGGTGTCAACAGCAGGGCATCGAATGCAATGATGAGATACATGAGAAAACCGGTGCAGAGCCCGAAAAGCCCAAAGGGATCAGCCAATCCGCCTTTGCGTACCAAGCGGTAAAACTCATCGAGGCTGGCCATGGCAATGGCCATGAACAAAGCTTGAAATGCCAGCGGACCGAAAATGATACTGAGTATGATTACGGTGATGAACACCGCTCCGGAAAGGGTTCTTTGCCAGAAATTACTCACCGGATGTGATTTGATTCGAGCAGCTCGATAGCCCGCTGCAATTCGGTTTGGTTCACGTACAATTCGATTTCCCCGAATATGTAGGCCGAGTCTTTTTTATTAATGGGGAAGGCTTCAATGCCCTCTGAAGCCAGCAGTGTGGCTATGCCCTCTGCATCAACCGGACTGTTGGTGGTGTATAGCAGGGTGAATCGGGTTGCCTCAGGATGTTTGGTCTCGGTCATCAATTACGAAGATATAGAGCTTGACAGGTCCATGTACACCACGAACCACCTCTCCGTCAATATCCGCTGTGCTGCTGGTTCCGGTAACGATGCTCAGGTTGCCGGGCAATCGGGAATACTTGTGTCTGACCCAAGCCATGGCATCCTTGATGTCGGGGCAGATATGGCTGGCTTTACCCAGCACGATATGGAAGGGCGCAAAGGCAGGCGCAGAACGGGTTTGTCCGGAGGAAGAAAACACGACACTTCCCGTTCGTGCAATCAGGCATTCGCAAGTACTCAGTGCCACTTCCATGGTTTCAATGTCGGCGGTGGAATGACTGTGTGGCAATTCACACTCGGTGAGCAGGTTGCTGAGGCCTTCTTCTGCACAGAGGATGTGTTTCCACTTGTAGTGCAATCCAAGCTGTACAATCGCTTCCATGAAATCCAGTTCGTTGTCGATGAGGAAGAAGCGTGCGCCGGCTTCCTCGGCACGTTCAGCGAAATGGACGACGATATCATCTTCAATGGCAGGGAATACCGACCCTTCGAAAGACAGACGCGGGAATGGGTTGTCAGTTTTTGACAAAAGCGAGGCCCTGATTTTTTTCAGGACTTTTTCCCGGTTTGTGCTTTCTTCCATGAATGGTGTCAGGCTGCAGGTTCGGTGTTTGCTTCTGCCGGGGGTGTGGCCGGCTCGGCAGGTGCAGGTTCCGGCATAGCGGAGGCCAGTTTGTCCAGTTCCTCCGGTTCCCATTTGCGCTTACCGAAAATCCGCTCGAGGTCTTCCTTGTAAATCACTTCTTTTTCAAGCAGTGTTTCGGCAAGTGAGTCAAGCATAGGGCGGTTTTCTTTCAAAAGAGCCAGCGTACGCACATAGGCCTCGTCAATCATTTTCTTGACTTGTTGATCGATGAGCTCGGCGGTCTTTTCACTGTAGGGCTTGGTGAAGGAGTAGTCGGCGTTTCCGGTCGAATCGTAATAGCTGATGTTACCCAGTTGCTCATTCAGACCGAATACTGCAACTGACGCGTAGGCCTGCTTGGTGATTTTCTCGAGATCGCTCAACGCTCCGGTCGATACCTGTCCAAAAACGACTTCTTCTGCTGCACGACCGCCAAGTGCCGCACACATTTCGTCCATGATCTGCTCGCTGGTGGTGATTTGCCTTTCTTCGGGCAGGTACCAGGCAGCACCCAGGGAGTTGCCTCTTGGCACAATCGTCACTTTTACCAGGGGGGCGGTATGCTGCAACAGCCAACTTACGGCCGCATGTCCCGATTCATGGTAGGCGATGACTTTCTTTTCGTGCTTGGAGATGATCTTGTTCTTTTTCTCCAATCCGCCAACGATACGGTCAACGGCATCCAGGAAGTCCTGCTGTCCGATGGCGCTCTTGTTGTGTCGTGCAGCAATCAAGGCAGCCTCATTGCAGAGGTTGGCGATGTCGGCACCGGAGAAGCCCGGGGTTTGCTTGGCCAGGAAGTCCAGGTCGACAGCGGGATCGAGTTTCAGTGGCTTTGCGTGAACCTTGAAGATTTCTTTTCTGCCGTTCAGGTCGGGCAGTTCAACGTAAATCTGCCGATCGAAACGTCCGGGACGAAGCAATGCACGATCCAGTATATCCGCCCGGTTGGTTGCGGCCAGGATGATCACGCCCGAATTGCTTCCGAAGCCATCCATTTCGGTGAGCAACTGGTTGAGCGTGCTTTCGCGTTCATCGTTGGCGCTGAATGAAGGTTGTTTTCCTCGCGCGCGGCCGATGGCATCGATTTCATCAATGAAAATGATGCTTGGGGCTTTTTCCTTGGCCTGGCGGAACAGATCGCGGACACGGCTTGCACCAACACCAACGAACATCTCTACGAAGTCGGAGCCCGAAAGCGAGAAGAACGGTACTTGTGCTTCACCGGCCACGGCTTTCGCCAGCAGCGTCTTGCCGGTACCCGGAGGGCCGACCAACAAAGCACCACGGGGTATCTTACCTCCGAGTTGTGTGTATTTCTTGGGGTTCTTCAGGAAATCGACAATCTCCATCACTTCCACCTTGGCCTCTTCCAAACCGGCTACATCGTTGAAGGTGATTTTCACACTCAGATCCTTGTCGAACAAGGTGGCCTTCGATTTACCGATGTTGAACAACTGGCTTCCGCCCGGACCACCTCCGCCCATCCTGCGCAGGATGATCATGTACAATACGACTAGAAGAATAACCGGCAAGAGGTAGCTGATCAGATTGGGCCAAAAGCCGCCTTCGCTGTTCTTGTATTCCGGTTCGAGGCGCAGGTTTTCCGGCGTATCCTTCTGCAAGGTATCAAGCTTTTCAATGAACTTGTCAACGCTCGCTATGGTGAAGTAATAGTGCGGACCTTCATTCAGAC
>JBJTJB010000249.1:0-16313 GCA_046095245.1 Bacteroidota bacterium
TTACTCATCTTTCGGATTACAGCCTCTTCAACACGCAGATCGGCAAGAACACCGAATGCATTTCCGGGTACAGTTGTGAATTCATCCCACAACTCCGCAATTCGCTTGACCTTTTTCCTGTAATCAGCCGGCTTCAATGCCGTCTTGATGATTTTTATGGCATGTCGTGCTGATGCAAACGCTTCATCCTGCTCCCGTATCTGGCGCTTGAGGCTGGATAGGATCTGTTGACACAACCCGTCCTCTCCTACAATACAATACTGAAGTGCCTGAAAGACCTTCACATCCACATCGGTATGGAGGTATTGTTTCAATGACATGCAGTTACGGAGTTCGTTCAGCTTTCGGGCAGCACCGCTATAGTCGCCTTGATAGAACCGGACAGTTGCGAGGTATCTCATCACACTCACATAGTGGTAGGCTTCTTCGGTTTCCACATCAAAGCCTTTGTCGAGTTTGTCAGCATAGTAAAGCAAGTGGTTCAGGTTGCCATCGATGCGGTATTTGGCAAGCTTGGCACGCAGGAACTGCACTACGAAGAAATTCATGATGTGCTTTCCTGTCATTGAGGGCAGGCCCTGGTGTATTTTCTGGATGTAGTGGTCTGCTTTTACCAGATTCGAGGTCCTGACGTAGTATTCGAAGCGCAGGAGATCAACAACCCACTTCATGTTCTGATAAAATGTATCCATCGGGTATCTGTTGAAGATGTCCGATAATTTGTCGAGTGTGAATTCGATCTCCTCTTCACGCGACTTCAACCCTTCACGATCTGTAGAAACATTGCAGTGGTAATATATACGTACAATATTGTAGAGCACATACAAACGATGAGAATCGTATAGTTCGCAGATGTTGCTCAACTCACGCTTCATGGCAATGATTTCATCCAGGTGGGTCGTTTCTGCACTGAGTTGGTAGGTGCCCAAACGCTTGATGAACCGGAAGAAAATACCTTCGGCTTTCGACACGGCCAATGAATAGGCGACATGACGCTGGTACTTCGAATTATAGAAATCATAATCCTCCGTGTGGAGATTCAGCTGGGCAAGCGTTTTGTACACGACTATCAACTCGGCGTTGAGGTCATATTCGATCAATTGCTTTTCAAGTTCACGAAGTGCCCTGACCGAAAAATCACGATTACCTCCAAACAGGTGAGCCGGTACTCGTGACACTTCATCCATAAGGCCCTGAATGGGATTCTCCACTTTTTTACTGAGGACGGCTGCAATCTTGGAGTTGAGTCGTGATTTGAGTGTATAATACGCACTCGGGTTGACCTGCAGCATTTCCATCATCTCACTATCGTCGAGATCGCGCTTGCGGGTGGTCTCCAGCACCATGTAGGGTTTGTTCTTACGGTTGCCCGACACCTCAGCCAGCAATTGCTGGTACTCGTGCTCGGGTAGCTTCTTGATTGTTTTGCTCAAGGTATCCATTGATGTAATTCCAGTTCGGTTTTTGCGCTTGTTACGCAGGTGTAAGAAAAAGGTTCGGAATGCCGGCATTTTATCCTAAAAACATCCATGGAAACCCCTAAAGAGAATTTACGTACACAGGCATCAACCGGCAAGAGCAGCAATACGGACATGACCGCAAGAATTTCAATAAAAACGAAACCCTATCCGAAAAGCATGCGTAGAAAACCGCAAAACACGCGCCCCGAACGGGCCCATCAAAGCGAACAAACAACACATCACATGTATACCCCCTCACCCAACGCAAGCATGAAAACAATCCGCACCCAGATGATGGCTTTCGCCACAGCAATGCTTTTGTCGATCTCGTCCGCTGTATCAGCGCAAGACAGTCCGACCCTGCAACGTGAAATTCCCGCTGCAGACAACCAGCCAAAGATGAACATCCATAATTATACCGCTACTTACAACAGCGGGAAGGTGTTTGTAAGCTGGACTTCGAAAAACGAAACCGCCGATTGCCTGTACATCGTTGAACGCTCAAAAGACGGTTATGGCTTTGAGTCGGTAGGTATTAAGGAAGGTATCGGTTCCGAAATCGAACTCTACTATTCCTGGATCGACAAGAATCCACCTGCAGGATTTGCATACTACCGTGTCAAGAAAATCACACGCGACGGAACGCAAATGTATAGCGCTGTAAATGCGGTAATCAATCAGTCGACAAACTTCGAGAATTACGCCCTCGAACCCGAAGGCCAGAAGTAATTCAACCCGACCTCACACCAAAAACCCCCTATGTTTCAACACACGATCCGTAAAAGCGGATGGATCCTTGTGATCCATCTGCTTTTTTTCGTGTATTCGGGTAATGGCCAATCGGCATTCAGCCCTGATAAACGCAGCGGATGTGCACCCTTGCCGGTCACTTTCACCAACCTGACGCCCGGAGTCAATTCATATGTATGGAATCTCGGAAACGGTAACCAGCCCGTAACCGTGAATGCGAATGCCAACTACAGCACGCCGGGAACTTATATAGTTACGCTAACTGCAACATCGGCTACGGGCACAATCAGTGTCGCTACCGACACCATCATCGTTCACCCCAAGCCAACCGCCGCATTTTCGGTATCACAACCAAGCGGTTGCGTAGGCGCAACGGAATTTCAGTTTACGAACTCGTCTGTGGGTGCAGTAACCTATATCTGGGATTTCGGTGATGGCACATCATCATCCGATGTCAACCCCGTGCACACCTACGCCCAACCCGGAGCATACTGCGTGAAACTGATAGCGGAGAGCGGAGCCGGATGCAGAGACATCCGTATTCTGACCAATTGCATTACGGTTCATGCGCTACCAAGCGCTGTTATCAGTATGAATATGGGAGGCAGTTGTGATTCGAACACCGTTTTCCAATTCACCGGCTCAGGTAACGGCATCAGTGCCTGGAACTGGAATTTCGGAGATGGATCATATGCCAACACACAACAGGCTTCACACACCTACGGCACTACGGGCTCATTTCAGGTGAGTTTGGTTGTGACCAGTACAACAGGCTGTATAGATACCTTTTATGCCAATGCACCTGTCAGTATAGGACCGGCTTTATCACCTGCATTCAGTGCCACCGACAGCAGTGGATGTGCACCGTTCAATACGCAATTCAATTGCGCCATGCCTGGAGTTACAGCGTGGAGTTGGGATTTTGGCGATGGTAATACATCCACACTTGCCAATCCCCAGCACACCTACACAATGGCAGGTATATACAGCGTTAGCTTGCAGGTGAACACTTCGCCGGGCTGTAGCGGGACAAGCATCGCCTCCCAGCTCATCAATGTATATCCGGTTCCAAGTGTATCAGCAACAGCAAGCCAGGACAGTGGGTGTGCGCCATTCGCAGTGCAATTCCAAAGCCTTTCAACCGGAGCAACGCAATTCAGCTGGGACTTCGGGAACGGAAGCATATCAACTCTGAACAACCCGACGCACACCTACACGCAAAGTGGGACCTTTAATCCCAGCTTGACGGTAACATCCGGCAATGGATGTACGGCAACTGCAAACGTACAACCGGCCATCAGGGTGTTTTCACCCAAAGCCTTTTTCTCAGGAAGTCCGTTGTTCGGATGTCCGGGCATGACTGTAAACTTCCAACACACAGCTGCCAGCACGTTTATCGTACAATACGATTGGAACTTCGGCGATGGCAATACCGGATCAGGACGCAACGTAAGTCACACTTATACTCAGGCGGGCGTTTACCCGGTGACGTTGATCGTTACCAACAGTTTTGGATGCAAGGATACAGTCATTAAAAACAACTACGTTACCGTTCTGAATCCACAATTGAACATCCAGAACCCGGATACACTCTATGTATGCGAAGATCTGCCCGCTGTGTTCAGTGATCCCGGAAACGCCAACATTTCATGGAATTGGGATTTCGGTAATGGATCGACTTCGACGAATCAAACCGATGTAACCTTTTATACCCAGCCCGGTTTTTATACCGTCACACTTCAAACCGTTATGCCAGGCGGTTGCGTTCAAACCTTTTCGCCCTTCGCCATCGTCCGGGTCATTCCATACGATCCTCAACCCATTCAATTCAGCCATGACAATCCGTGTAAGCCCTACACAGTCAGCTTCACAAACTCGACTCCGGATGTGAACGCATATTCCTGGGATTTCGGTGATGGAAACAGTTCTACGCTGGCGAATCCGACACATTCCTATTATAATCCGGGAACCTATGTAGTAACACTCTCCGTGCTGGTGGGAGATGGCTGTGTTGGTTCGATTTCAACGACGATTACCGTTGGGCATCAAAATCCGATACGGATCAGTGACGATGATATCTGCACCGGTGTCCGCACCAATTTGTCGCTGGCTAACCCCCTGGAGTTCTCAACGGCGAATTGGTCGTTCGGAGACGGGTCATCAGGAACCGGGCCTTCTGTTTTCCACAACTACACTGATACAGGCGCATTTACAATCACATTGATCACAACCGATCTGAACGGATGCATTGATACATTCACCTATGCATATGTCAATGTACACAACCCCTTGCCTTTGTTCGGCACCATTCGAGATGCATGTATCAATTCGGCGGTTCAATTCAACAACTTTTCTACCGGTGCTGACAGCTATACCTGGGAATTCGGTGATGGAGGAACTTCCTCTGCGGAAAACCCGATTCACACCTATACCCAGGCTGGCTCCTACTCGATCACCCTGCATGCTACCAGCGGTTCGTGTACGAGTTCACGGACCTGGAGCGGATACATCCATATCCACGCCCCCGAAAGCAGGTTCAGCCTGATTGGTGCGGGTCCGTGCTTACCGGTGACTGTTGGTTTTAATGACCAGTCAAACGGCGCAGCATTCTGGAACTGGGAGTTTGGCGATGGGAACTCTTCTACTTCGAACTCCCCGACACATGTATATACATCAGCACCTGCCGACTCCATCAGACTGACCATTACGGATGCGTACGGATGCTCGGATGCCATGGCAATTGCACCATTTCCGGTCTATCAGGCTCAGGCAAGCGTAGATGATCCAACAGGTTGTATTCCACACGACGTTCAGTTCAGTGACCAATCACAACAAGGCATTGCCTGGCAGTGGAGTTTTGGCGATGGAACATATTCCACTTTGAAAAATCCACAACACAGCTATGCCGCCAACGGATACTACACGGTGACACTGATTGTGGAGTTTCCGGGGAACTGCTTCGATACCGTAGTATATACCGACATGATCCATGTGAATACACCGGTTGCTGCATTTCACGCACCGAATGCAGCAGGATGTTCACCCACTCAAGTCAGCTTCATTAACACAAGCAGCCAGGCGGATCAATTCAGCTGGGATTTCGGAGATGGAAACACATCGACATTGAACAATGCCCAAAACATCTATTACATACCGGGCACATACACGATAACACTAATTGCGTCCAACAACTATGGCTGCAGCGATACGCTTACCAGACTACAATACGTAAGCATACCAGGTACATATACCCGGTTTGGCATTTCCTCCACTTCGGTTTGTGTCGGAGAAACCGTCTCCTTCAGTGACTCTTCCATCAATGCATCGGTATACAGCTGGGATTTCGGCGACGGACCCGTTTCCTCCCAAGTACAACCTTCCCACACCTATTCGCAAGCGGGCCAATACACCGTAACTCTGATTACGTGGGACAGCACCGGTTGCAGTTCGGCTTATACCTATCCTCAACCCGTTACCGTACACCCGAAACCCGATGCACTTGCGACTATGAACGACAGCGCATTCTGCACCTATGAACCGGTTTCGTTTGTGAACGAATCACAAGGTGGTTTCAGCTACAACTGGCAGTTCGGCGATGGTACAAGTTCAAACCAATTTTCACCGGATCATTTATACACCAGCTCCGGCATCTACTTTCCTGTTTTGGAGGTCACGACCGATATGGGATGCAAAGACACGTTTGTATTCACATCCCCTGTCGAAATACTACTGACTCCAAATGCCGGATTTACTGTTCCTACCCAAAAGTTCTGCCCGGGTACCATGATCCAGATGAACAATACCTCATCGGATCTGGATTCGCCTTCATTCCTTTGGGATTTCGGATTTACCACAAGTACGCAGATGGCTCCGTCCATCATGGTCGTGTCCGGATCACATGACGTAACGCTCTTCGTTTCAAATGCCAATGGATGCAAGGACACCCTGTTTATGGCATCTGCACTTGAAGTATATGACACCCTTCCTCCCCCTGCAGATCCGATAGCCACCGCAACTGTTCAGGACGATGAGCACATTGAAATCATCTGGATGAACAGCAATGAAAGCGATCTGAAAACATACCGTTTATACCGGCTTAATACTGCAACCAACCAGTGGATCCTTATTCACGAAGATACGTCGGCGATTTCTGCATCAATCAATCAAACAAGTCGCTTCATCGATGGCGGATTAAATACCCTGGACAATAGCTACAGCTATAAATTACAGACCATCGACGTATGCGGATATACCTTACCGCTGGACAGTCTGATCAGCTATACCACTATCAATGTTATGACAGCGGTCAACGGAACAATCGTAACCGTGAACTGGACTCCCTATGAGGGCTGTGATTTCAACGAATATAGGATCTACCGGAGGGAAAATGCGTTCAGCCAGTCTGTCGCTATCGCTACGGTACCCAGAAACCAGCTTAGCTTTGTAGATACAAGCATCCGTTGTCCTTACCCATACGAATACCGCATTGAGGCCTTGGCATTGTGTGGAAGGACATTCACCTCCTTCAGCGACACCAGCACAGCCATTCCGGAAAACACCCTTGCAGATCAGGTTGTCGAAATAAAGAGGACTACTGTTGTAGATAACTCAGCGATTTTGACTGAATGGCTTGAACCTGTGTTGGCGCCCGAACGTGTAATCGAATACCAGGTCCTGCGATCCGTTAATGGTGGATCATACACGTTTTTTTCGACCGTCCCTGCTGGTATTTATTCCTACCTTGACGAGGAAACAGATGTCCACCATAATAAATACAATTACCTGATTCTTGCCGTAAACGACTGTTATCTGACCGGCCTGCAAAGCAACGAAGGATCAAGCATACTGGTGAAAGGTGTGTGGAAAGAATACAAAACCACCCTGAATTGGAACCCCTACATACGTTGGGACTCGGGGGTGAACCATTACCGCATTGAACGGGAAGACGGTCTTGGAAACTGGATTTTTATCGGTGATACCAATCCGGGCACGACTGTAATCGAAATCAACGAGTAAGATCACCCTCCGTTTGGCTTACCTTTACGGGAAACAAGGTATGGCCAGGCCGCTTCTTCTGTTTTATGTACTTGTTGTGTACGTCATCCTGCAGTTCAGCTGGTGGGCGTATATGATCATTGACCTCAATACGGAGGTAATCAGAACCCGCATGGAAGTCACATCCCTGCTTGGTTTGGATGAAGCGGCCACCCGCGAACAATCGGCAGCTTACAATGAAATCCTACAGAAAAAAGTCCGTATGGTGTATGGAGAGGGGATTGTCTTTCTTGGCCTGCTCGTATTCGGCATGTATAAAATCAGGGTAGCCTTCCGGAATGAATTCCGGCTTGCACAGCAGCAGAAAAATTTCCTGCTATCCATAACCCATGAATTCAAATCACCGCTGGCCGCTGTAAAGTTGAACCTTCAAACGCTTCAACGACGAAAATTAGAACCTGAACAAGAGCAGCGTTTATTAAGCAGCTCTATTTTGGAAACCGAGAGGATCCATGAACTGGTAGAGAACATCCTGCTAGCTGCAAGACTGGAGAACAGCCAGCAGCATTTTCAACTTGAACCGATACAATTGAACGAAGTGGTTGAAAGCACGGTCTTGGCCTTCCTGGAACATGCAGGAAGAGAGGTGAAACTGACCAGCTCCATCCAACCCGACCTGACCATCAATGGTGACCGCCTCGTATTCCATTCTCTGGTACTCAACTTGCTCGAAAATGCTGTGAAATACGCACCCGGGAGTCCGGTCAACATCACGCTTGAGCGCTCCGGAAATGATGCCTTGCTTACCGTATCGGACTGGGGCAAGGGCATTCCGGAAACCGAACGGAAGCGCATTTTCAGCAAATTTTATCGCATAGGCAACGAGGACACACGTCTCACCAAGGGAACAGGCCTCGGATTGTTTAACGTAAGGCATATCGCCATACTGCACAAAGGGACAGTGGCCGTGCGGGATAATCGCCCGCAGGGAGCTGTTTTTGAAGTCAGAATCCCCTTGATTGCATAAGGCTCCGGGCCTAAAACCTACCTTTGCCAATAATTTTTTCATGAACTCCGTTTCCAAAGTAGCACTCATCATACTCGATGGCTGGGGAATCGCACCGGACGGAAACGGTAATGCGGTTGCGCAGGCTTCGACTCCGGTGATGGACGATTTATTGAATCGCTACCCGTCATCCCGCTTACTCACCTCGGGTGAAGATGTCGGACTGCCTTCGGGACAGATGGGTAATTCGGAGGTCGGGCACCTCAATCTCGGTGCGGGCAGAGTCGTATGGCAAGAACTGGCGAATATCAATCGCAGTATACGCAGCGGCGAGTTCTCCTCCATGCCTGAAATCCAGTCTGCTTTTGAGCGCGTAAAAAACCAAGGGGGGACCCTTCACCTCATGGGACTGGTATCGGACGGTGGTGTGCACTCACATCTGGACCATCTGAATGCCTTGTGCCATCTGGCCAAGAATGCCGGCATCGCAGGTTTTCAGGTTCATGCATTTACGGATGGAAGGGATACCGACCCCCGAAGCGGATTGAAATTCATCGATACGCTTTCTGAAACCCTGGAATCGACAGGCGGAAAAATCGCTACGGTTGTTGGAAGATACTACGCCATGGACCGCGACAAACGCTGGGAACGGATCAAGGTTGCCTACGATGCATTGGTTAGTGGCATAGGTGATACCGTAAGCAATCCCATTCCAGCAATCGAAAGATCATACACCGCTGATGTTACGGATGAATTCATACGGCCGATTATCATTCAAGGATCAAAACGAATCCAAGAAGGCGACACCGTGATCTGCTTCAACTTCAGGACAGACCGCTGCCGTGAAATCACCCATGTACTTACCCAACAGGATATGCCTGAATGGGACATGAAAAAAATGAACCTCCATTATGTCACAATGACCCGTTACGATGACAGGTTCAATAACGTGAAAGTGGTTTTCGAAAAAGACAATTTGAATGACACGATCGGAGAGGTTATTTCTAAACACAATTTATCGCAACATCGTATTGCCGAAACAGAGAAATATCCTCACGTCACATTTTTTTTCAGCGGAGGCCGGGAGGAGCCTTTCCCGGGCGAGTCAAGAACAATGGTGCCTTCTCCCAAGGTGGCCACATACGACCTGCAGCCCGAAATGAGTGCGCGTGGTGTTTGCGAAGAGGCCATACAGGTCATGCATGAACAAAGCCCCGACTTCATGTGTTTGAACTTTGCCAATGCAGACATGGTGGGTCACACCGGAAGTCTGACAGCGGCAATCAAAGCGATTGAAACCGTTGACGACTGCCTCGGAAAACTGATCAATTGCGGACTCCCGCTCGGATACGCCTTTATCGTACTTGCTGATCACGGCAACGCCGAATTCATGATCAATAGGGATGGATCACCGAACACGGCACATACCACCAACCCCGTTCCCTGCGTTCTTGTAGCCTCAAATTCCGAAGAATACACTTTAAAAGACGGGCGCCTTGCTGATGTAGCGCCCACCATCCTCCAACTGCTTGGCATATCCAAGCCCGACTCCATGACAGGATCGACCCTGCTACGAAGCTGATTCACCATGTTCAAATTCATAACCAGCACCATAACGTTCGCCGTCGTAATCGCTACAACATCGGCTACAATTGCTCAAACCCGACTCGGGATATTCGCCGGAGGTGGTTTCGATTGGTATTACGGAGACATGAACGACCGCATCATCTCCCATCCGGACCTCATCAAGAATTACTGGACCGCAGGATTACTCTACCGGCCGGGAGACCGTTTTCATTTCGGCTTATCGTATGCAAAAGGCAACCTGACCAGTGCAGACTCCCTGGCAGTACAGGATTTCCAAAAACGCCGCAACCTCCACTTCCAAACCGAACTTGAACAAGCATCCTTCCACATCAATTACAGGCCGCTCCGAAACGCCCGTCGTGCAATCCCTTACTTCATTGCAGGTGTAAGTTATTTCCGCTTCGATCCGGTTGCTGAATACGGTGGCCAGGAAATCAGACTTCAACCCTTGGGTACCGAAGGGCAATACATCGATGGATCGGACAATCCGGAACCCTACAAACTATACCGATTGTCCGCACCATTGGGAATTGGTGTCGAAGTTCCCCTCAGTTGCTCCTTTGCCCTACGCATTGAAGCCGTCAATCACCTCACCTTTTTTGATTTTCTTGACGATTTGAGTACCGACTATGCCGACTCCACTGCACTCTCGGCCACACCGAACGGAACTTTGGCGGTCGAATTGGCATCCAATCTTCCGGACGGATATCCTGCAGGAGGATTCAAGCGGGGAAATGAAGACAATAACGACACATATTTCTTCTTCGGAGCCACATTGCTCTACACTCCTTGCTGGAAAGGTTCCTCAACGGGACGGGGGCCGGGACCTGACGGACCGGCTCGACTAGGCAGGAAAAAACGAAAGAACACCTGTCCGGCTTACCAATAATCCGTGTGTAGCGGGGCTTTGCATTCCCTACTTTAGCGCGCCTGCACCCCTCTGCGTGGATTTAAATCAACTCCTTGACTCGTTCGCTGCCCACCCCTCTCTGAGGCAATTGGAGCAGGTACTCCGCAGCAGAAATGAACGCCGGATACACCTGGATGGCCTGAGCGGATCAGCGGATGCGGTATGCTGCGCTGCATTGATCCGCAATTTGCCGCATCCCGCACTCTTCATTTTCGGAGACCGTGAGGAGGCAGCATACTTCCAAAACGACCTGGAAAACCTGTTGGGTAACCAAAGGGCCTTGCTGTTCCCTGCATCCTACAAGAAACCCTATCAACTTGATCAGCATGACAAGGGCATGATCCTGCAACGGGCGGAAGTCCTGTCAAGAATCAACCGGACGCGTGACCGATTCATCATCATCGCAACTGCCGAATCGATCCATGAACGGGTTGTCACAGGAAGCACCCTTGAACGCAACACCCTTGATTTACGCACGGACAGTGTTCTGGACACAGCTTTCATGCTGGAGTTCCTGCAGGAGAACGCCTTCGAACAAACCGACTTCGTTTACGAACCCGGACAATTCGCCATTCGAGGTGGTATCGTCGACATCTATAGTTTCGCAAATGATCTGCCCTACCGCATCGAACTTGCAGGAAACCGCATCCATTCCATGCGGACCTTCGATCCCTCGACCCAGCTGAGTGAGCAAATGATGGGGACCATCACCATCATACCCAACATTCAAACAGGACTCATACGCGAGGCACATCAGTCTTTTCTCGACTTCATCCCGGCTGATACGATCGTGTACATTCGCGACCACCGCTACTGTATCGATAGCATACGAAGTTCCCTCAGTACCGCAAGGGAAAAATTCGGAGATGAAATAAAAGCAGGGGCCGAGCAGAATCCATATCCACTGGATGATTTGTTTGATCAGGCGGAGACAATCGAGAACAAGCTGGGCACTCATTGCATCGTAGAGTTTGGGGTCAAAGGGGGAATTGTTGGTGGCGTCAAACTGAAATTCAACTCCAAACCCCAACCTCACTTCAATAAGAATTTCAACCTCTTACTGGAAAACCTGTATTCGAACCAGGACAAGAAAATCACCAATGTCCTCTTTGCCGAATCAGCACGTCAATCGGAGCGCCTATACAGCATCCTCGAAGACATGCCTCGTCCGGAGAACCGCAAAGGAAGCAGCCTCCTGTTCCACACGATGAACACGGCTTTGCATCAGGGGTTCATTGACGAAGACTTGAAGATTGCCTGCTACACCGACCATCAGATTTTTGATCGATACCACCGTTTCAGACTCAAGAAAAACTACAGCAAGAGTGAAGCCATCACGCTAAAAGAAATCCAAAGCCTGAAGCCGGGTGATTTCATTACCCACATCGACCACGGAGTTGGCCGGTTCGGTGGCCTTGAAACCCTTGATGTGAACGGCAGGAAGCAGGAGGCCATCCGGCTTGTCTATAAGGACAACGACATCCTCTACATCAGTATCCATTCGCTGCATCGGATCACCCGGTATGCGGGCAAAGAGGGTTCGGTTCCGTCACTCAACAAGCTTGGAAGCACAGCCTGGACCAATCTCAAACAGAAAACAAAGAAAAAGGTCAAGGACATTGCCAAAGACCTGATTGATCTGTATGCCAAACGCAGGGCTCAACGTGGACATGCCTTCTCGAAGGACAGCTACTTGCAAACCGAACTTGAAGCCTCGTTCATGTACGAGGATACACCAGACCAGGTAAAAAGCACCCGTGATGTAAAGCGGGATATGGAGAAGGACTATCCGATGGACCGGTTGATATGTGGGGATGTCGGTTTCGGCAAGACAGAGATTGCAGTACGTGCGGCATACAAGGCCGCCGCCGATGGAAAACAAGTGGCCATTCTCGTTCCCACAACAATCTTGGCACTGCAACATTTTCGAACCTTCAGTGAACGACTGAAAGAATTCCCCTGCCGAATCGACTACCTGAACCGGTTTAAAAGCGCAGCGAAACAACAGGAGACACTGAAATCACTTGCAGAAGGTAAAATCGAAATCATCATCGGCACCCATCGATTGCTGAGCAAAGACATCCGTTTCAAGGATCTGGGGCTCATGATCATTGATGAAGAACAAAAATTCGGAGTTGCCGCCAAAGAAAAACTGAAATCCCTGCGGGTGAATGTCGATACCCTGACCCTGACGGCCACACCGATTCCGCGAACACTTCAATTCTCCCTGATGGGAGCGCGGGATCTAAGTATCATCAACACACCTCCACCGAACCGCTTTCCCGTGACCACTGAACTGCATGTGTTCAACGATACGCTCATCCGGGATGCGATTCTGTATGAGATATCCCGAGGAGGACAGGTTTTCTTCGTCCATAACCGCGTACAGGACATACACGAGATTGAAGCGATGATCTCAAAGTTGTGTCCGGGAATTCGTACCGGAGTAGGCCACGGGCAAATGGACGGAGACAAACTGGAGGATATTCTGGTTCGCTTTATTGAAGGTGAAATTGATGTGTTGATTGCAACCACCATCATTGAATCGGGACTGGATATCAGTAACGCGAACACCATCATCATCAACAATGCCCATTACTTCGGATTGAGCGATCTGCACCAGATGCGTGGCAGGGTTGGCCGTTCAAACCGCAAGGCCTTTTGTTACCTTCTTTCCCCTCCGCTAACGGTATTGACACCAGAAGCCAGACAACGCCTGAAAGCCATCGAAGAGCATGCCGACCTGGGTAGCGGATTCCAGGTAGCGATGCGCGATCTGGACATACGTGGTGCAGGGAACCTGTTGGGAGGAGAACAAAGCGGCTTCATTTCGGAAGTCGGCTTCGAAATGTACCACAAGATCCTGGACGAAGCCATCCGTGAATTGAAAGAGAGTGATTACAAAGACCTGTTCGAACAGGAGGAAGCGACCGAATATGTACGGGATTGCCAGATCGATACCGATATGGAAATGCGCATCCCCGAGGACTATGTTTCCAACATAGCAGAACGACTTGCCTTGTACCGCGAACTGGACGAAAGCGAAACCGAGGAGCAACTTTCCAAATTCGGATCCCGCCTGCGGGACCGGTTCGGGCCTGTCCCCTCACAGGTTGATGAACTGATGAGTACGATCCGCTTACGCTGGACCGCCCGAAGACTTGGTTTTGAAAAAATCGTGTTGAAGAACAGATCCCTCAGGGCGTATTTCATACCGAACCAGGACTCAGCCTATTTCCAAAGCCAACTTTTCAGCGGCATCCTGAAGTTTGTTCAACAACATGCGCGGTCTTGCAAAATGAAAGAGGACAAGGGAAAGCTTAGTCTGACACTGACCCCTGTAGGCAGCATCGCTGAAGCGGAAAGGCAGCTGGCTCTCATGCTTGGCTCTTGAGTTCCAAGAGGCGTTTTTCCACGTATTGTCCAAAAAGCGACAAGGCTGACCCATAACTGCAATCGATTGGCCAAAAAAGGCAGGCCTTCAATCGTCTGTGGAAGGAACTTGCTTAAAAATCAAGACCATGAAAACGCTCTCCATCGCCATTGTTTGCCTGGGCATCATTTGTGTGTTCTGGCAGCAATTCCTTGAAGTGAAATCCCGGAAAACCGGATCCTGATCAGGAAAAGGGGTAACTGGATGCGGGGAGCTATATTTGCGCCCCCTATGAGCCGATTCCCTTTCGCAAAATCCCCGAACACAGACTGGTCCGACAGCGTTCGGATCAAACGCAGCCAATTACCCAAAGCAGGTAGAGGCCTCTTTGCAAAGCGTGAATTCAAGCGCGGCGATGTCGTATGCGAATACGAGGGCGAAATCGTACCCTGGTCCGAATGCGAACGCCGTTCCGATGAAGGACACGAGGGCTATGCTGTATTCATCACAAAAAACCGCTGTGTTGATGCATTTTTTACCCCTTGGGCACCTGGCCGGTTTGCCAATGATGCCCGTGGCATTGGCCGAGTAAGTGGCCTGCGAAACAACGCTCATTATGAAATCCAGACCCGCAAAGGGGAAAAACGGGTATTCATTGTTGCCACAAGAACCATACAGCCCGGTCAGGAAATTTTTGTGCATTATGGTGATGACTACTGGCGCTACCTTTCCAATACCCGCGAGTTGTTTTTGAAACTGGAGCGGGAGAAAAGAAAGAGAAGTGCCGGAAAGTGATTTCACCGCAACTAACGGCGCATTGTTGAAATCCATGATGGATATTTAATTATCAGATAACACAGGCACGCGAACTTTGCATCAAAGAAAATCGCGTTATGTTCAACCTGTCCATTGCCATCGTGTGCGTTACCCTCTCACTTGTTTTCATAAGCCAAATCGTCGATTCCCTCTCGGCACGCCGACGGAACCGCTGAAACCGATCATCCCGAAGCCTTGCTCGATTGTATCCCCCGAAAGGGGGATTTCTTTTTTTATACCCCCGAATGGCACAATCCTTGGGTTTAGCCGTCAACAAACAAAATAGGAGGGCAAAACAATGAAAACCCACATCTACACCTTCGCAATCAGCGTAATCTTCAGCACGATTGTCCATGCTGACCCTTACGCATCCCGGTTAAGGGTCCGCGACATCGACAACAGACCCATTCGCGTACAAATCGACCGTGGACCGATCATCACCGATTCCCGCAGTGCCGTCATCGACTACATCAGCCCGGGGCAACACCAAATCACGGTCTGGATCAAAGGAAACTACAGGAACCCCCATGCATTCAGGCTTGTGCACACCGGCATCATCCACATTCCAGCCGGTAGCGACGTCCGGGCCATTCTTGGCCGGAACAACCGGGTGAGGATCCACGACATACAGCCCTTCATTTACCCCGTGGTTGGAACCCCATTTGCAAGTACTGTGTACACTTACCCTGCTAACGGACACTGCGGAACCTACGGTCCCACCGGTATGGACGAAGACCGCTTCAGACATGTGTTGGCTGCGATGGATCATGCCGGGTTCGAAAGCACACGACTCCAGTTGGCACGGCAGGCGATTCAGGCTTCCGGTATCATCCGAACATCGCAGGTCCGCGAGATGTTGATCCGATTGGATTTCGAGAGCAGCAGGCTTACCCTTGCCCGGATGGCGTATCCCTTCACCGCCGACCAGGATAATTACTACGGACTGTTTGACTTGTTCCAGTTTGATTCAAGCATACGTGAATTGAGCTACATGATGACCGGCGCATAACGAAAATCACCCGCTGGACATCGACTTAAACCGGCCCCGTAAGGCCGGTTTTTTCATGCGTCCGCCGCACCAAAAGGTCAGGAGATTGTCCTTTTGGGCCGAAGTCCTGAAACCAATTGATTTTTCATGCGCAGAGCAAACCGAAAACCAGGTCAAAACCCCTATTTTTGCACCTTCGAAAAGTGACCCATTCCTTTATTTATCATGGCTGAACAACAACAAGTCCTCGAGCGTGTAATCATCAAGTTCGCAGGCGATTCAGGTGACGGTATGCAGCTTACCGGCACACAGTTTACAAATACCGCTGCCCTGCTCGGAAACGACCTGAGCACTTTCCCCGATTTCCCGGCTGAAATCCGCGCACCACAGGGAACGATTCCCGGTGTATCCGGATATCAACTCCACTT
>JBJTJB010000250.1:0-2207 GCA_046095245.1 Bacteroidota bacterium
GGATAACGGACAAACCTGCCGAGCACCGACTTACGCATGAACCCGGTGATGAACCCGATCAATGCAGACAACAAGCCGACATGCATTCCGGAAACACAGAGGATGTGCTATGTACCCGTATCGGCATAGGCCTGCTCGAGGGATGTGTCGAGGTTGAGCTCCTCACCGACCACCAGGGCGGTTGCCACAGCCGCCTGTGTACTGTCGCCAAACTGTGCCACAAACACCCGGGCCACGGTAGCACGCAGTGCCAGCATGGAATTCGTGAAAGACAGTGTGTATCCCGGGCACTGCATGGGCAGCAGGTGTTTCACCCGCAGCCGCGACGTGAAACCGCGTCGGAAATAGACCTTGTCGGCCGGGTGGCCCTTTACGGGATCCAGGCGAAAGGAACGCGCCTTGACCAGCAACAGTGACCCGATGTGTAAGGTGGAGTCGACCTTGCTTTTGGGGATTGAAAGCAGCACCGCCTCATTGTGTGCAGTCCATGCCGAATCTGTGCGAAGTGAGATGATCCGAGCTTGTGCAGCGTAGAAATCCCCTTTACATACCGGTGTGTTGGTTAATCGCAGCACCCAGGCCTTGGCGGGAATTTCCGGTTGAGCAAGCAGCGCCCGCCTGGGACCAAACTCCACGCGACGTGCGCTGCAACCTGCCGTGAAACACGTGCACATCAGCAAAAAACCATACAACCACCGCCAGCGGAACGCACGGATGAACCGGGCGCAGGTCAAGAGGACACACAACACTAACACGGGCCCAACATCACACAGGCAGGACAAAACACTTGCCTCTGCCCAACGATCGCCCACAAAAATTCCGGCCATGAAGGGACAAACCATGCGCAGAACGGGCGCCTGACGCATCAGGGCCCAGTCAATGCCAAAAAGTTCCTGCTTGCGGATCAAGGTTGATGGTATCGGGCGAAAATCGGCAGTGGCCAATGGTAATTCGGGAACAAGCGTGTACAAACGCCTTACGCAAAAACCGGACACACACAAGCTTCGCTATCTTTAACGGCATGGAGATCACACTGCTCATTTGTGCCGCAACGGTGCTCATATCCCTGGCTGCATTCAACAACTCCAGCATGATGTCGACCTGGATGCTCGATCCGTATCTGGTCCAGCACAAAAACCAATGGTGGCGCATGATCAGTTCCGGATTCATTCATGCCGATTTCATGCACCTGTTCTTCAACATGTTTTCGTTTTACTTTTTTGGCAGGGCGGTTGAAGTCTACTTCGCTTTCTTTTTCGAGGACAAGGCCTTGTTTTACTACCTCCTACTCTACTTCGGGGGCATTTTGATCGCGAATGCACCCACGCTGGCCAAGCACAAGGACAACCACTGGTACCGATCGCTGGGAGCCAGTGGTGCAGTGGCTGCAGTCATTTTTACGGCTTTGTTTTTTAATCCCTGGAATAAGATTTACTTTTTCGGAATCATCGGTATTCCGGGAGTCCTGTTCGGCCCCTTGTATCTGTTTGCAGAATACAGGATGAGCAAGCAAGCGAATACCGGCATCAACCACGATGCGCATTTCTTCGGGGCCGTGTTTGGCCTTCTCTTCCCCATCATGCTGCGCCCATCGCTGCTAAATGACTTTTTGCATGCCCTGGTCAATCCTACATGACCCCGATTCAAATCAACATCAATGGCAGGTGGATCCTAGAATCGGTTCCGGAACTGCATGAGCTGCTGAAGCGTCCGCTTCGTGATGGACTCGGCGTGTTTGAAACCATGCGGATGGTGGACGGTATGATTCCCTTGCTGCCGAGGCATTACCAGCGCATCCGGCATTCGGTTACCGCATGGGATTACCCCTTGCCGGACCTGCCCGTACCACAGTCCATATTGTCTGAACTAAAAACACAACTCGCTGAGTCACCCCACCTGTCAAGTGCCAAAGTCCGTTGGGGTGTTATTTTTCAAAGCGGACAGTTGCAGCAGCATTCCGAATTCCCGCTCCCCTGCCGGTTTCTTGAAGTGATTCCGGGACCTGCATTTGCACACTTCGACGCCACACCGCTCAAACTCGGCGTGTACACCGAAAAACGAAAACAAAGCAGCACCAAAGCCAAGCACAAACTCCTGCATGAATCCGTGTACGAGGATGCCTTCACGTTTGCGGTATCGCAAGGCTGGGACGAGGCCATCGTCCTAAACCCGACCGGGCAGGTCATCGAAAGTGCAAACTCGAACCT
>JBJTJB010000251.1:0-1840 GCA_046095245.1 Bacteroidota bacterium
GGACACGATTTACGCCTTTGTGTGCGATTTGAATCAATACCGGGGTTTCGAGAAAATCTGTCGATTGAAAGATGTGCGACCCGATAAGGCCCATTTTTCACTTTTGTGCGGCGATCTCGGAAACATCAGTTCCTACACGAAGCCTTTTGATCGCAGCACGTATAAACTGCTGAATAAATCCTTACCCGGTCCCTACACGTTCATTCTGGAAGCCGGTAGCGAGGTGCCCTCCCTGTTTCGCTCGCGTCGTAAAACCATCGGGCTGCGTGTTCCGGACAACGCCATTGTGATGGCTCTGATAGCCGAGGTGGGGAATCCGCTTGTCGCCACCTCATTGCACGATGATGATGAACTCATGCAGTATCCAACCGATCCCGATGAAATTGTTCAGCGCTGGGAAAATCAGGTTGAACTGGTGGTGGATGGAGGTCAAGGTCATCTCGTTCCAAGTACACTCATCGATTGCAGCGGCAACGAGCCCGTTCTGGTCAGGGAAGGTGCTGGCGACAGCTCAATTCTGTACTAGGTCAGGGTGTACCACCGATTTCACGGTATGCCTGTCCGAAATAATCCGGGAGAGATCCGGGTACCATCGACAGGACATGTTCCTCGCGCGCGCAAAGATCAGCGGCCAGGCCATGTACGTAAACTCCTGTCAATACAGCCCGCATGGCCGAATGTCCAGATGCCAGCAGTCCGCAAATCAAGCCGGTAAGCACATCGCCTGAGCCTCCCTTGGCCAATCCGTTGTTGCCGGTGGGATTGAAATACAACTGTCCGTCGGGACAGGCAATACAGGTGAAGCGCCCTTTCAAGGCAACAAAGCAGCCGTAACGCTTCGCAAAGGCACGCAGGGCTTCGGTACGCTCAAATGGATCTGCAATACGGCCTGCAAGACGCTCGAATTCTCCCGGATGAGGGGTCAGGATGGTTCCTGCAGGCATGAATTGCAACCAGGTGGGATGTTCAGCCAAGATGTTCAATCCATCGGCATCGATCACCAGCGGGCCGGAAAAGTCCTGAAGCAAGCGTTTCAGCACATTGGCAGTTTGCGGGTCGGTGCCTACGCCGGGACCGAAACCGATTGCTGAATACGATTCCGGCTTGATGATTTCTGTTAAACGATCCGAGCATTCATCCGGAGAGGCCATGGCTTCGGGAGCAGCGGTTTGCACAGGAATCAGGCAGTCGGAGGGGCAGCGTAGGGTAACTCGACCAGCACCGCTTCGAAGACAAGCCTGGGTGGCTAAAAGGGAGGCTCCGCATTTTCCTCTGCTCCCTGCTACCAGCAAGGCATGACCGAAGGTGCCCTTGTGACCGAACACCGGTCGCTCCGGTTGTAAAGCAGCGATATCCGGATGTGCCGGGATAAATCCCATTGCAGGTGCAGCTGCAATGCTGTCTGGGTCCAGGCCGATGTCCAGAAATTGCCAGTTGCCACAACACACCTCGTATTCGGGGTAAAACAACGCCTGCCGGGGAGCACCCAGGCAAAGGGTGACCCAGGCTTTTACAACCGAATCCGGATGTGTTGTGGCTTTGTCCCCGAATAATCCGGAAGGCATATCGATTGACACGACTCGACAGGCCGAGTTATTCATCGCCTCGATTGCTTCCAGCATCATTCCTTCCGGCTGTCGACTCAATCCGGCTCCCAATAAGGCGTCAATAATCAAGGTCTCGCGTTCAGGTTCATGCCAATCCTTACCCGAGCCCATCTCATACGGATCAACACCGGTTTCAGCGATCCACTCTTTGAGGTTGTGCTTAAAATCCGATGATGGGTCTTGGTTTGCAAGCACGAGTCGTACGCAAACATTTTTTCCGCGCTGCCACAGTT
>JBJTJB010000252.1:0-5655 GCA_046095245.1 Bacteroidota bacterium
CAGGTATACAGCGAGCGAAATCTGTACCTAAGCCGATAATACGCCATGGCTGATTTCCTGCTTGTTCTGCTGGTCATTTTCATCGTATTCGGAGTCTTCCGCCGTTACATTCTGTTTTTGCTGATGACGCTGCTATCGCGAGGCTTGATGAAGCAGATGGAGCGGATGCAGAAAAGAGCCATGGATGAAATGCAAACCCGCTCAAAGCCTACTGAAAGTCCACAGAAAGGTCGTAAGCCAGAGCCTCCCGGCGAATACGTCGATTACGAGGAAATCAAGGATTAGCCCCTGATTTCCCCCGAAAGAGTCAATTCGCTATCTTCAACCTGCTATATCGTTCCACTATGCGCAATGACATCCTATCATCGCTGAAGCCGCATTTGGTTGCAGTCGGTGTCTTTCTGTTGATTTCCCTGCTTTATTTCTTTCCCGTATTGACCGGTAAGATGCTCGAGCAGCATGATATCGCCATGTGGCTGGGCATGTCGAAGGAGATTGAAGACTTCAGGACCTTGTATGGTCATGAACCGCTCTGGACCAGCAGTATGTTTAGCGGGATGCCTGCGTACCAGATTTCGGTTTTGTACCCATCCAATCTGGTTCAGTACGTGAATAAGGCACTGTGGTTCGGATTACCCAGCCCGGCCAATCTGTTGTTCATGGCCATGTTGAGTTTTTATTTCTTAATGGTCGCGCTAAAAGCCGAACTGCGTATTTCCATTGCAGGAGCAATCGCGTTTGCGTTCTGCTCGTTTCATTTTGTTTCCATCCAGGCCGGACACAATTCAAAGGTGCATGCCATAGCACTGATTCCGATGGTATTTGCCGGCATCCTGATGGCCTACAGGGGGCGCTGGCTTTTTGGTGCAGCGTTAACAGCGCTTGGGCTCTCCTTGCAGATTTATGCCAATCACCTGCAAATCACCTATTACACGGCCATCACCGTTGGGATACTCGTACTTACAGAGGCCATCCGTGCCATACTTGATAAGAGCCTGTTGTCCTATGTGCGGACAAGTGCGGTGCTCGCAGTTGCTGCGGTGCTCGCAGTTCTACCCAATATCACCAATTTATTGCTGACCTATGAGTACGGTAATTTTTCGACACGAAGCCAGAGTGAGCTCAGCGAGAAAAAGGTGAGTGCTGGTCTTGACAAAGACTATGCGCTAGGCTGGAGTTACGGTAAGCTGGAGTCGATGACACTGCTGATTCCTGATTTCAGTGGTGGGTCCAGCATGTATCCACTCGACTCGCGCTCTGAAACCTACAAAGCCATTTCTGCTCAAGGCGGAGACGCCAGTGCCCGATCGTTTTGTGAAAAGGCACCTGTCTATTGGGGCGATCAACCCATGACCTCTGGTCCGGTTTACATTGGCGCCAGCGCATGCTTTTTATTCGTGCTGTCGTTCTTTTTGTTGAAAGGGACAACTCGGATCTGGCTGGTTTCGGCATCTGCCCTGTTCCTCATGCTCAGTTGGGGTCGACACTTCCCCATTCTCACGGATTTCTTCTTCGATCATTTTCCGGCTTATACCAAATTCAGGTCCGTGGCCATGGCATTGGTCATTCCATGTTTCCTGATTCCCTTGGGTGGTATGATGGCGCTCATGCGTTTCATGGATGGGTCCATTGGATCCGCTGAGGCTCAAAAGGCCTTGAAATGGTCGTTTGCCGTTACAGGCGGACTTACGCTGATTTTCCTGCTCGCTCCGGGGATGTTCTGTGATTTTGAAGGAAGCTCTGATGAGCAACTGGCTCAGTACCCCTGGCTGCTCGATGCACTTCGTTCAGATCGTGAATCCCTTCTGCGCAAAGATGCCCTGCGTTCGTTGTTTTTTATTGCATTAGTATTCGCATTGCTGTGGGCCTGGACGAAGAATAAGTTGAAAATGAACATCGTTTTACCGCTGATAGCGCTGTTTATCCTGGTGGATATGTGGGGAGTAGGTAAGCGTTATCTGTCTGACAAGGATTTTACAAGCAAGGCCAAAGCCGAAAAGCCTTTTACGCCAACCAGTGCAGATCAACAGATTTTACAGGATAAATCCTATTTCCGTGTGATGAACACATCGGTTTCGACGTTCAACGATGCAAGCACCTCGTATTTTCACCGTTCTGTAGGTGGCTATCACGGTGCCAAGCTCAAGCGGTATCAGGAGTTGATTGAGTACCAGATCAGCAATGAAAACATGAATGTGCTCAACATGCTCAATACGAAGTATTTCATTGTTTCCGGTCAGCAAGGTCAGGAGCCGATGGTACGAACGAATCCCGGTGCCCTGGGGCCTGCCTGGATTGTAAGTGACTGGTCGGTTGTTCCCAACGCCGATGCGGAGATGAAGGCCATGGACAGTCTGGATACGCGGTCAAAGGCGGTAATTGATCAACGTTATGCTGCAGCACTGGAGGGCCTTGATAAGGGTATGGACTCGACTGCATCGGTTCGCCTGCTATCCGAGAACGGCGCTTACCGTGCCGACAAACTGACCTATGAAGTGAACGGTTCAAAATCGAATCTTGTGGTGTTTTCCGAAATCCACTACCCGCTCGGTTGGAATGCCTACATCGACAATAAACCGGCAACGTATTTCCGGTCCAACTGGGTGTTAAGGGGAATGGTCGTTCCTTCCGGTAAACACACTGTTGAATTCCGGTTCGAACCGGAAACCTATCGGAAGGGTGAGCAGATAGCACTTGCGGGATCAATCCTACTGTTGCTTGCATTTGGCGGAGTGTCTGCCATGTCACTGCGTAAACGTGCCTAATGCAGTCATGCCGCTCAAAAAGCTGCTTGTCATTTCATACTACTGGCCCCCTGCTGGAGGTGCAGGTGTTCAGCGTTGCCTGAAATTCGTTCGGCATCTTCCTGAATTCGGTTATGAGCCGATTGTGATCACGGTGGATGATCGTGCAGCAACGTATCCTGTAACAGATCCTACACTACAATCGGACATCCCTGCAGGAGTGCGTGTCATCAGGACGAAGTCATTTGAACCGCTCAGTGTATTGAGTCGGTTGGTAGGGAAGGAGAATGTTCCCTACGGTGGTTTTGCAAATACTCGGAAGGAGTCCCGCGTTCAACGGCTATTGCGATGGGTGAGGGGGAATTTCTTTATTCCCGATGCGCGCAAGGGTTGGGTTTCCTATGCCTTGCAGGCAGCGACCCGTATTATTCGTGAAGAGCAAATCGAGCGGGTGTTGATTTCAAGTCCTCCGCATTCCTCACAGTTGATCGGCTTGCAACTCAAGAAACGATTTCCGGGCTTGACATGGATTGCTGATATGCGGGACCCCTGGACGGATATCTACTACTATCAGGATTTGATGCATACACAGATCGCTGCACGGGCCGATGCGCGCATGGAGCGGCAGGTGCTGGAATCTGCTGATCTCATTCTAGTCGTCAGTGAGCCCATCCGACAAACTTTCCTGAAAAAGTCGGATACCCTGAATCCTTCAAAGTTTGCTGTAATCCCCAATGGATACGATGCAGATGATTTCCAATCCCGAAAGCGGGAACGCGCTATGGATTTTACCATCAGCTATGTAGGCACCTTAGCCGAAAGCTATCATCCGGAAGTTTTCATTGATGTACTGAACCGATTTGCTGCTTCTCGACCACAGGATAAGGTATGTTTTCGTTTTGTTGGAAATATCCCCTGGAATATTCGCGAGCGATTTGAACAACAGGCAAAAGGTTGGAACGTCTTGTGGACCGGACATCTTCCGCACCTTGAGGCAACGCGTGCAATGCAGGATGCAGATGTGCTTTTGTTGGTGATTCCTGATGTGTCGGGTGCAGAGGGAATCCTTACAGGAAAATTGTTTGAATACGTCGGTTCCGGCACAACCATATTGGGCATAGGACCCATTGCCGGTGAGGCAGCCCGGATTCTGACCGAAACAGCTTCAGGTGCAATGTTCGATCGCCAGGATGTTTCTGGTATGGTTGCATTCATTGATATGGCGTTTCTGAACCGCAATCAGTCGGATGCCGAACGCCATCGTTTGGGCAAGGCAATCAACTATTCACGGTATAGCCTCACCGAAAAACTAGCCGGATTAATGGAAGCATCAAGACAAGGCCGGTAAAATCATGTGTGGAATAGCTGGATTCATCGATAAGCGACTTGACGAGCAATCTCAACATCGGCTGCTGGAGTCGATGCTCGAGTCCATCGCTCATCGGGGTCCGGATGCCCGCGGTCGGCATTTTGATAAAGACCTTGCCATGGGTCACAACCGACTTTCGATTTTGGATTTGAGCGCAGAGGGGAATCAGCCGATGCACAGGGATTCAGCCTGGATTGTTTTTAATGGAGAGATTTACAATTACATCGAAATCCGTGAGGTGCTGAAGCGTGAGCATGGCATGCAGTTCAGCACGGGTACCGATACCGAGGTGGTTCTCGCAGCCTACCTTGTGTGGGGACGGGACTGTGTGGAGCGGTTCGTTGGCATGTGGTCTTTTGCACTTTGGGATACGGAGCGCAGGCAGCTGTTTTGTAGCAGGGATCGCTTTGGAATAAAGCCGTTTCATTACATGCTTCATGGTGATCGCTTTTATTTCGGATCAGAGATAAAGGCTCTGGTTGAATGCCCGTTGTTCAGTGCTGATGTGGATGAGTTTCAGGTTCTGGTCGGACTTCAACTCGGATGGAATGTCTGGTCGGATCACACGTATTACAAAAATGTAAAAACCTTGCCCGCCGGTCACAATCTGGTTTGGTGTGAAGGTGGGATGGTAGAAATATATCCCTATTGGTCTTTGTCTACCACTCAACACGCAGCAATTTCTGTTGAAGATGCAATTGAGGGATTTCGTACACGCTTTGACGAGAGTCTTCAATTGCATATGCGCAGTGATGTGGAAGTTGGTGCTTGTTTGAGTGGTGGTTTGGACAGCACTTCCATAGTCTCCCGCTTATCAAGGCTCAATCCCGGTCAGCGTATGAAGGCTTTCACGATTTATTATGAAGGCCACGGCGGTGTAGATGAACGACCCTGGGTGAATGAAGTGTTGTCAGCTTATCCGAACATAGAGGGCTTTACCCATACACCTACCGACGATGAAGTTGCGGACGTTTTTGCTGATGCCTTATGGCATGCCGATGTTCCACTCTCGGGTTCATCTCCTTTCTCACAATATTTCGTGATGCAACTGGCGGCGAAGCAAGGAGTAAAGGTCCTGCTGGATGGTCAGGGCGCCGATGAAATGCTTGGTGGGTACATGCATTCATTTTATCGGCTAATCGGCGGGTTATTTGCTCAAGGTAGAATCCCCTCTGCCATTCGCGAATGGGATGCACATAGCCGCATGCAAGGTTTTTCGCTGGCCAAGCGAACCGATTCCTGGCTGAAGAGTGTTTTGGCAGGCTTGCGTTCAGAGCAGCAGTTGTATGCGTTCGAATACCTGAATTATCTGCCTTTTGTGGGGCTGGAGAAATCTGTTCCGTTTGCTATCCGTGATCAACAGGGCTCTCGCCTGAATCGGTTTTTGCATACGCTTACAACAGTATCCAGTTTGCCAACCCTGCTTCAGTTCGAAGACCGCAACTCCATGGCGTTCTCCATCGAGTCGCGTGTTCCATTTCTGGATCACAGGCTTGTAGAATTTGTATTCTCTTTAAAGGATTCCTGCAAGATCAATCGGGG
>JBJTJB010000253.1:0-2757 GCA_046095245.1 Bacteroidota bacterium
GTCCTGAAGAGATGCAGGCCCGCGAGCAGGCCGAAAAAGATTCCCTGGTCAAGCTGGAGTCGGCCAAGCAGGCTGCCCGGGAGGCGACGCGTTTAAGAGAACGCCAGGATTCCATCCGCCTGCAGTTTCTGGCTGATTCCCTGAATCAGTTGCCTTAAAAAAAAGTGTACTAAAGCTCAGCCTTGTTTTACGGGGCTGAGCTTGCTTTTTTTGACTATATTTAGGGAATGAAAATGACATTGGAAAAACTTCGCAGCATGGACGAATCGGAATTGCCTGATTCAGACCATCCCTTTAAGGAGGACATCACCGCCGAGGAATTTAGACAACTAATCAATGAATCCGCCATGGAAACCATCAAGGTAAAGGCCTTGAAACCGCGCTTAGATGAGGATTGGCACGTGCAAAAACAGGCGATATTGGACGCGATGAATAGTTCTGAAAATCCGTGCTGATGCATTTGCGAATGCCGCACTGAGGGCATTGCCCTTGAGTGGGCTTCGAATTCGATCCTGCCGGATTGTTTTGATTTTTGAAACCTGAATTGAAAAGGTTCAGGACTCGCTGGATATTACCGGAATAAATCAGGGTGCTGGTGTTGCGTTTTTCGTTGGTGATACCGTGTTTTTTTATGTCGGGATATGCCTTTTCGAACGAGATTGAATGCATTATCACCCTTGCTCCTGGTTAGGCTTGCAAGCCATAGGCGATTAGACGAACATAAGCGTTTAACATACGGATCATGTGAAAAATGTCCCCGAACTTTGCTTTGGGGAGGGCGGTGTGGTGGCCCCCTTCGGTACCGGGAATTTTTAACGAGTGGTTTTCTCCAAGGTCACAATCATGGCCTTTTTCACCCACACGCCAACACCACCTTCAAGCTCACAACAGGTGCCCGGCCAGATTCGCCAGTTCACTCCGTTCCCCTTTCTCGAGGGTAATGTGCGCATACAGGTCCTGGTTTTTCATTTTATCAATGAGTGTACTCAAACCATTGCTGTGTGAATCGAGGTAGGGGGTGTCAATCTGGAAAATATCTCCCGTAAAAATGATCTTGGTCCCCTCACCGGCACGGGTGATGATGGTTTTCACTTCGTGTGGAGTCAGGTTTTGGGCTTCGTCAATGATGAAGCAGATATTGGTCAGGCTTCGCCCCCTGATGTAAGCCAGTGGCGTAATGTGGAGTTTTTCATGCTCGACCATATCGTTGATCTTCTGGAACTCGCGGTCGGTTTCACTGAACTGGCTTTGGATGAATTTCAGGTTGTCCCACAAAGGCTCCATGTAGGGGTTGATCTTCGACTTGATATCGCCGGGCAGATAGCCGATGTCTTTGTTGCTTAATGGCACAATCGGGCGAGCCAGGTAGATCTGTCGGTACAGGCTTTTTTGCTGGATGGCCGAAGCCAGTGCCAACAGCGTTTTGCCCGATCCGGCCAAACCCATAATGGTGCAGAGTTTGATGTCGGGGTTCAGGACACTGTGAATGGCAAAGGCCTGTTCCGCATTTCGGGGGCGTATACCGGATGCTGGTTCCTTGTGTATGCGCTCAATCCGGTCGGTGCGGGGATTGTACCAGGCCAGGGCGGAGGCGCTCTCCGATTTTGAGCGAATAATGAAGTAGTGGTTTTTAACCGGTCGTTGCTTCACCAGGTCTTTCCATGCACACCAACCGGTTTCGTACAGTTTGTCAATGGCTTTTTTAGGTGCATTGTCGATGATCGATTTCCCGGTGTACAGATCGTGGATGTCCTTGATCTTTCCGGTTTCGTAATCTTCAGATGCCAGGTTCAGGGAGCGCGCTTTCAGCCTCAGGTTTATATCCTTGCTCACCAGTACGACTCTTCGTCCGGGATATTCCTCTTGCAGGCCCAGGGCAGCGTTGATGATGCTGTGGTCGGCCTTTCGCTCGCCGAACACCTTATCAGCGTCAACCGTGTGGCTCTTTTCATGCATCAGGACCCTGAATTTCCCTCGCGTAGGGCCGTTCAGTGGAATCCAGTCCTGGAGGGATGACTCGGCGGATAGTTTGTCGATAGACCGGATGAATTCCCTGGCCTCGAAGTTGATGACATCGTTCCCCTTCTTGAAGCGGTCTATCTCTTCCAGTACTGTGATCGGTATCGCAACGTCGTGCTCCTTGAAATTGAAAAATGCATTGTGGTCGAACAGGATGGCGGAGGTGTCAAGGACAAATATTTTCCGGTTCTTCTCTCGTGATGCTGCGCTGCGTGTGGCCATAGTCTTACGGGTCGTTCTAAAGGTAACTCAGGGTGCAGGTGGACAGTATGATGTTCCGGGATGGTTAATTCACAGGCATCGGTTGATAGCGTCTAACCCGTTCGGGGACCAAAATGCTCAGGTGCATTGCCTACCTTTGTGTGCAACGGTAAACCGGTTCATCAGTGATTCAGTTTCTTGCCCCTGCTTTTCTCTTCGGCATTGCGCTGATCGCCATACCCATTCTGATTCACCTCTTCAATTTCCGCCGGTACAAGCGGGTCGAGTTCACCAACGTTCGTTTTTTGAAGAATGTTCAGGAACAGACCTCACGTACTTCCCGCCTGAAGCATCTGTTGGTACTCTTATCCCGGATTCTGGCCATCGTGATGCTGGCTCTGGCCTTTGCCCAGCCCGTCATCCGGCATGCCAATGCCGATTTGGTAAAAGCGGGTGACCCGGTCAGTATTTTCGTCGACAACAGTTTCAGCATGAATGCCCAGGGGGCAAAAGGTGCTCTGCTCGACCGTGCGCGCG
>JBJTJB010000254.1:0-2269 GCA_046095245.1 Bacteroidota bacterium
ACGGCGCGCAGTTCCATTCATTCCAACTACGAAGGTGTCATATTGGGAACCGAAGGCAGCACACATTTCCTTGTTGTAATCGGAGGCGAGCGTGAAGCTCAGACCCTGTTCTTGCTTGAATTTTGCCAGGGTGAACAAGGTATCGGTCGATACACCGATAACATGAACATTCATGCCATTGTAATTGGCGATATCGTCACGAACGCTGCACAGTTCCTGCGTACACACTCCGGTGAAGGCAGCAGGAAAAAAGAGAATCAAGGTGCGTTTGCCGGCGATCGTTTCTTTGGAAACGGGTTGCTTATCGTAATCGACGATGGAGAAAGCGGGGATTTTAGAACCTACGGTTAACATGGTGTCGTTTTTTTTGATGAGTGCGAATGTACGCCGAACAGGTCAAAATGACGCCACATTAAGCAGCCGATCAACTACAAACCTTTTGATTTCGCTTCATCCCAAAACACATCCATTTCCTGCAGGTTCAGGTCCGTAAACTTCAGGCCCGCCTCTGTAATCCGCTCCTCCATGTATTTAAATCGCCGTATGAACTTCTTGTTGGTCCTTTCGAGTGCGTCCTCCGGATTGACACCGATAAAGCGTCCGTAGTTCACCAAGGCGAACAGCACATCTCCGAACTCCTCCTCCACCTTTGCAGGGACACTCGAGTCAATGGCCTCGCGGAGTTCATGCATTTCCTCAGCCACCTTCTCCCACACCTGCTCCTTCTGCTCCCAATCGAATCCGGCGGCGCGGGCCTTGTCCTGAACACGCATGGCCTTGACCAAGGCTGGAAGAGAACCGGGAACGCCCTCGAGCACGGACTTCTTCCCCTCCTGCAGCTTCAATTTCTCCCAATTACGGCTCACTTCCTCTTCATCCTTGACTACCGTATCACTGTAGATATGTGGATGCCGGTGAATCACCTTCTCACACAGGCTATCAATCACATCAGCGATATCGAAATCACTTGTTTCGGAAGCGATCCGCGCATAAAATACGATGTGAAGCAATATATCACCCAACTCCTTGCGGATTTCGGCCCGGTCATCATCCAGAATCGCATCTGCCAATTCATACACCTCTTCGATGGTGAGGTGGCGAAGTGATTGGATGGTTTGCTTCTTATCCCATGGGCATTGTTCCCGCAGTTCGTCCATGATGGTCAGTAACCGACCAAAGGCCTCCTTCTTGCGCTCAAGTGAATTCATCTTCCAAAAGTAGAGAAGATGAACCTGCGCCGAGAGCTACCTTTGCTGCATGGAATTAACCAGGGCGATCCGTACGCTGAGCAGCAGTCTGCTTAGTGCATGCTTTTGCCTGATGGCACAGGCCCAGCAACCCACTCAAACCGACACGCGCCCCAATCTGCGTTTCAACGAACTGAGCGTCCGGTGTTATGGTGGATTTCTGATGGCACACCGGCCCAGTATGGTCTATCTTCAAAACAGGCACGCTACATCGGTCGAAATCGACTACCTCTGGCGCTGCAGCGGTACCGCACCCTGGCATGTGGCCTACCGTTATCCCTCCGTGGGTATCTCCTATCGCCTCACTGCATTCGGCAATCCTGAGCAGATTGGCAACGGGCACTCCGTATCCGCAGTGACGGAATTCCCTCTGAATACCGGAGCAATGATTTCTTTTCGAGCCCGGGGGAGCTTCGGAATCGGATGGATCGAACGCCCGTTCGATGTCCGTGACAATTACAAGAATCTGGCTGCGGGTTCACACCTCAACGGCGTGGTTGGAATGGGCATTAGCGGTGGTATTCATCTGGGAAAAAGCAGCATGTTGAATACCGGAATACACTTCCTGCACTTTTCCAATGGATCAGCCAAAACCCCGAACCTCGGACTGAACGTTCCCTCACTCTTCATCTCATACACCCAGATATTCAGCCGGACACTGAGTACACCACCCACCCTTCGGACGGAGCCCGCCATTCGCCACAACAACCTGTACCTCGCAACCGGAATCAAGGAAATTTACCCACCTGCGGGAAACACCTATCCGATAGCGGTTCTCGACTACTCCAGAAGTTATCTGCTTGGAAAAAAGGGCGTACTGGGAGGCGGAATCAGTTGTATGTACGACAGTAGTTTACCGATCAAGATGCAACGTGAAAACAACAACGGAAGCATTGATCAGCGCGACGCATTGCGCATCGGAAGCTATGGATCCGCCGGTTTAAGGATGGGCCCCTGGAGTGCAAATCTGCAGGTTGGCCTGTATCTTTACAACCGCGTAAAATCGGATGGTGACGTGTTTA
>JBJTJB010000255.1:0-3721 GCA_046095245.1 Bacteroidota bacterium
GCACAAAACACCCGTTGCGAAACCCGTTTAACGATAGGCAAACGGTCCGGGCCGAGTCCCATGATACCGCTCCAGCGCTGTTCGATTGAATAAGGGACATCCGGCAGAATCATACTTTTTAACAACTCTTCCAAACGGGACTGAATGGCCCCTGTGAGTCCGAACTCAGTTGTCGTCTCACCTGAAAAATCGAGGTTCCTGCCACCACCGAACAAAATGCGATCACCGACATTCCGGAAATAATAATAGCCTCGATCGTAGTGGAAAGAACCTTTCACCTTCAAGCCATCGATCGGGTTTGTTACGAGTACCTGAGCCCTTCCCGGACGAACGTCAAGTTCAGGCAGGAGCTGCCGGGCAAAGGCATTTGTAGTGACTAAGACACGTTGTGCTTTAATTGAAAATCCATGGGAGGTATAAAGTTGCACGTGATCGGAGGATTCGTCTATTTTTTCGACCCCTATACCTGTAAGCACTTCAACGCCTGCTGCCCGGGTCCGACCCAACAAGGCCCGCATCATCCGGCCTGCATCGAGCTGCCCCTCTCCCCTGTTTTGAATCATTCTTGTCACACCGGAAAATCCACACCCGCCAACCTCCGAGGTGGAATCTACATAGGTTCGCTCCAATCCCGTAATGCTCTTCAATGCAGCATTGAACCTGTCCATGGATCCGAGGCAATCGTCGGCAAGTTTGTCCTCCATCCGGGTGAACACTTCGGTTCCTCCAAACGACTCATAGGCTATCGCATCATCACCCAATAAGGAACGCATCTTCAAGAGCCCCTTATACCGCCGTTCAACGAGTGAAAAAACCTGGTCTTGGGATAGGGTTTTCAAATCGTCCAGCAGCTCCGAAATGCTACCGAAACAGGCGAACCCGGCGTTTCGCGTGCTTGCACCATACGGCAAGAAAGGCCCGCGATCCAGCACGACCACCGAAAGCGAAGGCTCACGCATTTTCATTTCAAGTGCCGAAAAGAGCCCAACCAGCCCTCCTCCCACCACCAGCACATCACAGGAACTGAAATAGGTCTGCTGCTCCCAAAAACTCAATTGAAAATCGCTCTGATGCTCCACAGGGAGCGAAATTAGCATACCTGCAGTGCTGAAGTGATTCCCCGCGCCGAAATACTGATTATTTTTGCGGGCCTAAAGCGAAATGTATGGGTCTCAAGTGCGGAATTGTCGGCTTACCGAATGTTGGAAAATCAACCCTTTTCAATTGCCTGTCCAATGCCAAGGCCCAGGCGGCGAATTTCCCATTCTGCACCATTGAACCCAACCTGGGTGTCATTACCGTGCCCGATGAGCGCCTGAATACCCTTGAGAAGCTTGTTAAGCCGCAAAAGACTGTTCCGACCACCGTTGAAATTGTCGATATAGCCGGCCTGGTAAAAGGCGCCTCCAAAGGGGAAGGACTCGGGAACCAGTTTTTGGCCAATATCCGTGAAACGGATGCCATTTTGCACGTGTTGCGTTGCTTCGATGACCCCAATGTGGTGCACGTTGACGGGCAGGTCAACCCGGTACGGGACAAGGAAACAATCGATTTCGAACTGCAACTCAAAGACCTCGAAACCCTCGAAAAGAGGATGCAGCGGATTGAAAAGATCGCCAAAGTAGGTGCCGATAAGGACGCAAAAAAAACCTACGAGGTTTATACTGTTCTCAAGCAGACCCTCGAGAAAGGTCAGTCGGCACGTTCTGCGCCTCTCAGCGAAGAGGACTGGAAGCTGGCTGCCGACTTGTGGCTGCTTACTGCCAAGCCTGTGCTGTATGTGTGCAATGTGGATGAAGGTTCGGTAGTGAACGGGAACAAGCATGTAGAAGCGGTACGTGAGGCCACTAAATCCGAAAATGCTGAAATACTCATCATTGCTGCAGCAATCGAAGCGGATATCGCACAACTTGACAGCTATGAGGACCGGATTGCCTTTCTTGCTGATTTGGGACTACAGGAATCCGGTGTCAGCAAACTCATCACGGCTGCATACCGCCTCCTGAATCTGCAAACCTATTTCACTGCGGGCGAAAAAGAGGTCAGAGCCTGGACCATCCATGAGGGTGACACAGCTCCCAAAGCGGCGGGTGTAATCCATACGGACTTTGAAAAAGGATTCATACGGGCGGAAGTGATCCACTACAACGACTATGTCAGCCTGGGCTCCGAGCTTGCCTGCAAGGAGGCCGGAAAACTCAGTGTTGAAGGAAAAGAGTACATTGTACAGGATGGTGACATCATGCATTTCCGTTTCAATGTTTAAACCATAGCGAACCATGGGACGCATATTCGAAAAACGCAAACACAAGATGTTTGCCCGTTACGCCAAAATGGCGAAGACCTTCACGCGCATTGGTAAGGAAATCGCCATCGCGGTCAAACTTGGGGGTACCAATCCCGACGGAAACCCGCGTCTGCGTATGGCCATTCAGAATGCGAAAGCGGCCAATATGCCCAAAGACCGCGTGGACAATGCCATTATGCGCGCCAACAGCAAGGACCAGAAAGACCTTGAAGAAGTTGTGTATGAGGGATACGGCCCTCATGGTGTAGCTATCCTCGTTGAAACGGCCACTGACAACAACACCCGTACTGTAGCCAATATCCGCATGTATTTCAACCGGGGCGATGGCGCTCTGGGCAAGACCGGCTCTCTTGATTTCCTGTTTGACCGCAAGGGTATTTTCAAGATTGAGAAGGGAAGCCACAACCTGGAGGAACTGGAACTCGAATTGATTGATTTCGGAGCGGAGGAAGTCGCAGAGGACGAGGAAGGAGTCTATATATACACCTCATTCACCGATTTCGGCAAAATGCAGAAGGCCATGGAAGAAAAAGGCCTGAATATCATCAGTGCCGAACTGGAGCGCATCCCCACCAATTACGTGGAGGGACTGAACGAAGAACAACAAAAAGAAGTGATGGCACTCGTTGAAAAAATTGAAGAAGACGATGATGTGCAGAATGTATTCCACAACATGAAAGAAGGCTGACACCGCATCAGCTAAACCAACAAAAAAGGCACCCAAACGGTGCTTTTTTATTGCTTGAAATTGTAAGATGTGAATGAAGAGAGTGTCACGGGGAATTTACTCCAGGTCTCCAGTGAGTTCCGGTGGCGAACGACAACGTAAACACTGGAACCACTTAGGCCGGCAGGCAGACTCATACTTACCTGTCCGTTGAGGTTCATGGCACCTGTGGCCGAAAACACGATGTTGTAAGGAGAAACAGATTGCCTCAGTTGCACCGTGATCGAGTCACTTTGTGTAGCACTCAATTGAGGAACCATAGTACCTCCCGGCACACGCAGGCCTTCAACCAGGGCTGTAACCTGCAAGGTCAGGTTGTTGATCGGGAGGAAATTATTGGTTGACAACACCGTTCCGCAGGAATTGGTTACCGCGATTTTTCCAAGGGAGGCGCCGGATGGAACAACCGCAGTCAGTTGAGATGCTGAAATCACAGTGAATGAAGTAGCGGCGGTTCCGTTGAACGAAACAGCAGAAACACCGGTAAATCCGCTTCCGATAACTGTGACCGTAGTACCCGGAACACCGGTAGATGGGCTAAACGAGCTGATTGTCGGAGATGCATTTACCGCAACAGCTCGGGAACCGGAAGTGGTGCCGCAGGCATTTGACACCGTCACCAGCACATTACCGGAAACCGATGTGCCTCCCCATGAAGTTGTTATGCTGTTCGTGCCTTGACCGGT
>JBJTJB010000256.1:0-6637 GCA_046095245.1 Bacteroidota bacterium
AGAATGGGTTGAGGTTTTCGGTGCTCGTGAGCACAATCTTCAGGATGTTGATGTCAGTTTCCCGCGCAATAAACTGGTGGTGATTACCGGACTTAGTGGAAGTGGGAAAAGTTCACTTGCATTCGACACCATTTATGCGGAAGGCCAACGCAGGTACATGGAAACCTTCTCTGCCTATGCCAGACAGTTCCTGGGGAATATGGAAAGGCCCGATGTCGATAAGATCAAAGGCTTGAGCCCGGTGATTTCAATCGAACAGAAGACCACAAACACCAATCCACGTTCGACTGTAGGTACGGTCACGGAAATTTATGATTTCCTCAGGCTGCTCTTCGCCAGGGCATCAGAGGCGTATTCGTTTTTGTCCGGAGAGAAAATGATCCGGATGACCGATGAACAGATCCGTGATGTTGTAATGAAACAGTACGATGGGCAAAATGTACTTTTTTTGGCTCCGATTGTAAAAGGCAGAAAAGGACATTACCGTGAGCTGTTCCAGCAAGTCGCTCAGCAGGGATTTCTGCGCGTCAGACTGGACAACGAACTGCTTGAAATCAAACGTGGTCTCCAAGCTGATCGTTACAAAACCCACGATATCGAAATTGTCATTGATCAGCTCACTGTAAATGAAGATACGGCACTACGGGTGAGCGATTCAATCCGCACCGCTATGAAACATGGCAAGGGAACCATGATGGTCCTTAGCGAGCGTGATAACAGGGTAAAGCATTTTAGCCAGCACCTGATGTGTCCGGTCACCGGCATTTCCTACGACGAACCAGCACCCAATTCGTTTTCCTTCAATTCCCCCTACGGTGCTTGTTCCCATTGCAGCGGATTGGGCTCGGTTCCGGAAATCGATATCCGGGTGGTGATTCCTGATTTCGACAAGAGTATCCGTCAGGGAGGAATCGCCCCGTTGGGTGAATACAAGGATAGCTGGATTTTTCAGCAGATCAGTCAAATCGGAAAGCGATATGGCTTTAACCTAAGTACACCCATCAAAGACATACCTGAGGAAGCCCTGCACATCCTGTTGCACGGGTCCAACGACATCCTCTCAGTGGAAAAAGGGTATACATCCGGCTCGGTTCAATCTGTGCGACTAAGCTTCGAGGGGATTGCGAATTTCATCTCGTCGCAGTTGGAAGATGAACACTCCCCTACCCGATTGAAGAAATGGGCACAGGGTTTTATGGCTTATGTACCCTGTCCGGAATGCAAAGGAGCCCGGCTAAAACAGGAATCGCTTTACTTCAAAGTAGACGGTAAAAACATTTCGGAGTTGGCTCAACTCGACATCCGAATCCTAAACGAATGGACACAGGATCTTGAATCACGCATCAACGAGCGGCAAAGGGCTATCGCACATGAAATCCTGAAGGAAATACGGAAGCGAATCCGCTTTTTACTGGATGTGGGTCTGGAATACCTTACCCTCGATCGCACTTCGCGCAGTCTCTCAGGAGGAGAATCCCAACGGATCAGGCTTGCCACACAAATCGGCTCCCAATTGGTGGGCGTGATGTATATCCTTGATGAGCCCAGCATCGGTTTGCACCAACGCGACAATACCCGATTGATCCAATCCTTAAAAAACCTTCGTGATATCGGGAATTCGGTTGTGGTTGTAGAACACGACAAGGAAACGATTCTCGAGGCAGATCACGTAATTGACCTCGGGCCGGGAGCTGGAATTCACGGAGGAAGAATTGTTGCTGAGGGTACGCCCCAAGCGATCCTTGGTACCGACTCGCTCACAGCAAAATACCTGAACGGCACCTTGGGTATTCCGGTCCGGAAACGCCGAAAAGGAAATGGCAAAAGCATTAAGCTCTCCGGCGCTACGGGGAACAATCTGAAAAGTGTAACTGTAGAGTTTCCCCTGGGGATTCTGATTTGCGTAACGGGGGTTTCGGGCAGCGGTAAGTCCACTCTTATCAACGAAACCGTCTACCCAATCTTGAACCAGCATTTCTACCGATCGCAAACCAAACCCCTTCCCTACAAGTCCATCAAGGGACTTGAACATATCGACAAGGTGATTGAAATCGACCAAAGCCCCATTGGTCGTACACCTCGATCAAATCCCGCAACCTACATCGGTGTATTCAGTGATATACGCAACCTGTTTTCAAATCTCGCCGAATCCAAAGTACGGGGCTACCCTCCCGGCTGGTTCAGTTTTAATGTGAAAGGCGGCCGGTGTGAAACCTGTCAGGGAGCAGGTATGCGTACGATAGAAATGAATTTCCTTCCGGACGTGCATGTGCCCTGCGAACAATGCGGTGGGAAACGCTACAACAGAGAAATACTGGACATACGATACAGAGGAAAGTCGATCAACGATGTACTGGACATGAGTATCGAACAGGCCGTTGATTTTTTCGAAAACATGCCCTCGATTCACCACAAAATCAAAACCCTCCGGGAAGTCGGCTTAGGATACTTGACGCTGGGACAACAGAGCACAACACTATCGGGTGGTGAAGCCCAACGCGTGAAACTGGCCAGTGAGCTATCTAAAAAAGATACCGGAAGTACATTCTACATACTGGACGAGCCCACCACCGGACTTCACTTCGAGGATGTACGCATCCTGTTGGATGTGGTGCAGCGCTTGGTAGAAAAAGGAAATACCGTATTGGTGATTGAACATAATATGGACGTAATTAAATCGGCCGACCACATTATTGATCTCGGGCCGGAAGGCGGCCGAGCAGGTGGCGAACTTATTTGTACGGGGACACCAGAACAGGTTGCAAAAAACAAGCAATCCATAACAGCCGGCTACCTGAATAAAGAACTGGCCGGCTGAAACAAACCCCCATCCACTACGTAAAAAAGGCCGAACTTCCCCATGCAACACTACGAGTCGAAAATCAGAAGAGCCTTTAGTGAGAAGGATTGGCTGGAAATCAAGACACAGGATACCTGGCAGATCTTTAAAATCATGGCCGAGTTTGTAGAAGGCTTTGAGAAGATGGGTAAAATCGGACCTTGCGTTTCTATTTTCGGGTCCGCCCGAACAGGTCCGGGAACACAACCTTATCAACTTGCTGAGGAAATCGCCTTCAAATTGACACGTGAAGGTTATGGCATCATCACGGGAGGAGGTCCAGGGGTAATGGAAGCTGCCAACAAAGGAGCGCAGGCTGCCAAAGGAAAATCGGTTGGACTCAGCATCAAGTTACCATTCGAGGAACGTCCCAACCCCTTCATTGATCACGATAAAAGCATCACGTTCGATTATTTTTTCGTCCGCAAATTGATGTTCATCAAATATGCGCAAGGCTTTGTGGTATTACCAGGCGGCTTCGGTACAATGGATGAACTGTTTGAGGCACTTACCCTGATTCAAACCCATAAGATTGGGCGCTTTCCGATTGTCATGGTCGGAAAGGCTTACTGGGGAGGTCTGATGGACTGGATTAACGGACAATTGGTGAGCGGTGGATTCGTCAACCCCAACGACTTGAAGCTCTTTACCTTGGTTGATACCTCCGAGGAAGCTGTGGCGGTGATCAATGCGTTTTATTCAAAATACCTTCTGAAGCCGAATTTTTAAGGCCCCGCGGACATTTTGGACCGCATTTCCGTAACCCGGAAGCCCATATCGCAGTAAAACGTGCATGCGTGGTGTATTCATGGCAATCCATTTTGCCAGACACCATGGATAACCTGCACAACACTCCAATATGGAAGATCGCTTGCTCAATATCCTGCTAGTTGAGGATGACAGTGTGGATGTGATGAATGTCCAACGGGCATTCTCAAAAAATCACATCACCAATCCACTGCACGTTGCCTACAACGGTGTTGAAGCCCTCAACATGCTTCGTGGTCAAAACGGCAAACCCAAACTAAGTCCGACACCACGAATCATTCTGCTCGATATCAACATGCCAAAAATGAATGGTCTTGAATTCCTGAAAGAACTGCGAAGTGATCCGGAATTGCAATCGATCAGTGTGTTCGTGATGACCACATCGAATGATGAACAGGACAAGATTGAAGCGTACCGGCTGAACGTTGCCGGATATATCCTAAAGCCCTTATCATTCGAAAAATTCGTAGCTGCAGTCTCTATTTTAAACAGCTATTGGAAACTCTGCGTACAACCCGAGCAGGAAGGAATCGTACTGGGACCTAAAAACGGATTCTTCGAATGAACAGAAACAAGACTCCCTTACGTATTCTCGTCGCAGAAGACCACGATGTCAGTCGGTTCATTCTCAGCAAATGCATGAATAGGCCCGAATGGAATGTAGATTTTGTGCGTTCAGGAAGGGAGGCGATAAACCAAAGTGTCGGCGAGTCATACGACATCATCATGCTCGACATCGAGCTGCCGGATTTAAACGGCTATCAAGTAGCGGAGATGATCCGTTCGAGGAAGGAACAACGCATTCGCAATGTACCAATCATTGCCATGACTGGTCATTCGTCGGGAAAGGAAATATCCCGCAGTATTCAGGCGGGAATGAACGGCCATCTCACCAAGCCCTTCAGTGGGGAACAACTCAACACCTGTATTCAATCAATCATGCAACATACATCCACATCGGGCGATGGGAATCCCGTCGAACCCAACTTGAGCTTTCTCCGGGAAGTCGCCTCGGGTGACCTCGACTTCATGTGCACATTCATTGGCATGTTCCTGAAAGAAATACCCGATAGCCTAGATCGTCTTTCAAATGCCATTGAGAAAACGGAATGGGAAACCATTCGTGCGGTAAGCCATAAGATGAAATCCTCCCTGCTCTATGCTGGTTTGAAAGATCAGCATGCCTTGTCGGCACAAATTGAAAAACGATCCGCCGAGCGTAATCAAATCGATCAGATACGTCGTGACTTTTTGAGTCTGAAAAACGGCTGTGCCTCAAGCTATGAAGGACTGAAAACCTCCTTACTCCTATTACAAAATCAAACCAGCCATGAACGCCGCTAAAGTATTTCTGATTGAAGACGACATGATGGTTGCGGCCATCATCAGCAAACTGATTCAAACAAAACAGCCGGGCTTTGAAGTCCGGCATTTTGGTTCGGGCGAGGAATGCCTGCGCGAATTACATGCCATGCCCGATATCGTAATCATCGATTATAATTTGCCGGGCATCGACGGATTGACCCTGTTGAAGCAGGTTAAATCCGTTTGTCCTCAGGCGCTCATCATGGTTTGCTCCGGACAAGAAGAAGTGAAGGTGGCCGTGCAGTGTTTTGAAGCGGGAGCGAATCACTACATCATGAAGGATGACAAAATGATGCTCAACATCGAAAACGGCATGCGTAATCTTTCGATGCACGTCACACTGAAACGTGAAGTGGCCTTCCTTCAGGACCAGATCATCGATCGAAACAAGTATTCGAACATCATCGGAAATAGCCAGGCTATCCTTCGCGTACTGAAGCTCATCCAAAAAGTCGAAAAAAACACGATGATGGTGCTCGTGACCGGGCAAAGCGGCACAGGGAAGGAGTTGGTTGCAAAGGCTCTTCACTACAACTCTCCTCGGGCACGCAAGCCTTTTGTGGTCGTAAATATGGGTGCAATACCCTCCGAGCTTGTCGAAAGCGAATTATTCGGTCATGAAAAAGGTGCATTCACCGATGCACGTGATCGTAGGATCGGAAAATTCGAACAAGCCGAAGGAGGCACCATCTTTCTGGATGAGATTGGCGAGATGGACTTGGGCATTCAGGCTAAATTACTACGTGTCCTGCAGGAAAAAGAAATCACCCGTATCGGCGGAAACAAGACCATTAAACTCGATTTCCGCCTTGTTGCCGCTACCAACCGTAACCTGGCACAAGAGGTTAAGGACGGGCGCTTCAGAGAAGACCTATTCTACAGGATACAGGGATTTCTGATTCACCTTCCACCGTTAAACCAACGTGGTGACGATATTTTACTATTGGCAAAATCCTTTCTGAAGGAATTCTGCGATCAAAACCGTATGCCTCAACTGAGCATCAGCCGTGAAGCCTGTCAATTCATGCTAGACTATGCCTGGCCGGGAAATATACGGGAATTGAAAGCCGTAATTGAACGCGCCGCACTGATGGCTGAGCAAAACACCATTACCGTTGAAGACCTCACATTCGTAACAGCTTGAAGCCTTTTTAGAAAATGGGATATCGTTTAAAGCCATCACAACGCCAGCGGCTGAGCACCTTGCAGAAAGGTACGCTCATCATCGCCAGCACATCCTTTATTGCACTGGGCATCTACTTCGGAATCGTATTACAAAGCACGAAACCCACACCCGGACATGCTTCGAATTCCCTGATGTTGGATGACCCTGCCGAAGGTGGAGAAACCCTGATCGCCTTCACCTGGGACCAAGGCGAACTCCTTAAACCGGAAGTTGGTCCTGAAGGAAACCAGGCCCATAGCCAAACACGGATTGTTGCTGAATCCGGCCAGAATATCAAAGGCCTCACAAATCCAAATGGAGGAATTGACTTGAGTAGTCCCTGGAAGTCAAGCTTCCACACTGAGGGTATTTCCATTGAAACGAGTTTCCGCATGTTGGATACGGACGGTGATTTCTTCAGCTGCGGCAAAGAATTCCGCTTTGGAATACGAAAAGGTAGTCCTGCAGTACGCTATACACTAAGCGACAGCAAAGGGAAG
>JBJTJB010000257.1:0-4884 GCA_046095245.1 Bacteroidota bacterium
GTAGGATCCGGACTGGGTAACTGTAATGGATTGGGTCGTAGCTCCGTTGGACCAAAGGTAGTTCTGTGCTGAGCTGGCTGTGAGCGATACACTTCCGCCCTGGCAGAAGGAGGTGGATCCACTGGCCGTAATGACCGGATTACTTCCACCCTGTTGTGTGAGCGTGATGGGTGTTGCCAGTACGTTGTTGGTCTCATCGCTTTCGAGGAAATAATTGTAAGGGTCGAGCTGCACAACAATCCAGTAGTTTCCGTTGCAAACGCCGGGAGGAATGTTGATCCACATACCATCGAGTGACTGGTAGTAGATATCCGTGTAGCCCGAGGATATCCCTTGTACGGATTGAGAGCATCCGTAAGCACCACCTCCAAGACCATAGTTGGGGAAGTTGGAGTTGATGAGCGTATTGCCGGCACTGTCGGTGCAATGTCCGTTGTAGGTGGAACAGGAACCGTAATCCATGAGGCAGAATGCCAGTTTCGAGCCTGTACCGATTACAGGCCAGTTAAGCGGATTGGGATCGGCAGTTGCTGTTCGAAGGGTGTAAATACCCCAGTCGTCCACGTGCATGTGGCCGTGCGAGGGGTGATACGTCATTGTTCCTGCTACCCGGTCGGTGTACGACATGGTGTTGCCGTTTTTCCGGTACACGCGTTGGTTCAGGATGGTTTTTAATGGTTGTCCGTTAGGACAAGTAAAGGTAGATGAAACATTGTAAAATGTGTCGGTGCCACATATCGCAGTTGGAGTGGAGCGCACTTCCAGCGGTCCGAACCCGACGTTGGGGCTCGAAACCGAAAGTCTTAGGCGTCCGTCGTTTCCATTGCAGGCAGGATTACATACCTGTGGGTATTCGATATATCCACTTGAGCCGTTCACCAGCATGGGAGGCCTGGCTACCTTGATATCCGGTAGCAGATCACACTGGGTTGTGCCATTTTTACACACACAGGATGTAGCATTTGTGGTGGTGCATTGTGCCAACACGGCAGCAGGCATGAACATCACGAAGATCAGCGCACGTAAGAGTAGTTTCATGTAGGTTTTTAGTTCGATATGTTGATTTTGATTCTCCGAAATTTACGTCAAAAAGGTGCTAAATGCAACAATTATATGGGCCTGCTCAGACCGGGTGTTTACCCTCAAATCAATCCGTTAAGGGGTCAAAAACGTTTGTTTATGACGGAAAAACGGATCATTTCACCTGAGAAGACGCTCTAAAATGGCCGAAAACTTACGTTGGTATTCCTGCCAGGCCTCACCCGTGGCAGGACCCGAAAAGCCCGCGTGGACATACACTACCTGCCCCTCCCGGTTGGTGATGATGGTGGTGGGGTAGGAAATGAACTCCTGCATTCCCGGAAAGACCTCTTTCAACCGCGCCTTATCCGCCTGGCCGGCATAGACGACAGGGTAGTGCAATCCAAGCCTGTTTATCGTGCGTTTCAGTCCGGGCATAGCTTTTGTAAATTCAGCACTGCGTTCAAATGCGAAACCGATCACTTCCAACCCTTCCTCACGGCGAGCGGTATACACGCTGTCCAGAAACAGGGATTCATCCATGCAGTTCGGGCACCATGTCCCCATGATCTGGTGCACAATGACTTTTTTTCGGTAGCGCGTATCCGTGTTTGATATCAGGTTACTGTCGCAGTCCGGAAGACGAAACCCGACACCGCCTTCAAATCGCGTGATTGACGATGGATCACGAAGTGAAATCGCATCGTTCCGTCGGGCATGGAACGTAGCTTGATAATGGTTGACCGAAAAGAAAACGCCTTGCATGCGCTCCCCTTCAACTTTCGCCAGGTATAGCCAGGCATGGCTACCATCAAATACGCTCAACTTGAGTGAGTCACCTATAAGCTGTCCCTCAAGGAAACGGTGATCGCCGGTTTCGGTCATGAAGGTGCCATATACCTGATTTTCTGGTCCACGTCGGAAAAGGCCGATGGCAAGCGATGAATCGGGTTGTCCCGCATCAAACCAGGTTTCCCATTTTCCGGACAAGCGTTCGTTGTTTCCTGCACTCTGACTTCCCGGGAAGCGTTCCTTGATGCCTTTATCAGCATGAAACGGAATGCTCGTGGGTGTCTTCCTGCCCCGGTTGACCCAAACACCACTCAGCGCTGAAGTATCCGCTTTGAAGCGAATTTCTGAATCGTACAAGGGAAGTCGAACGAACACGGAGTCTCCTGATGAAGTGATTTCATCGCATATGATCCGTTCTTCGGCGTTATGGATGATCAAGACCTGAGCGCCATTTCGGGGTTCGATGCTGAAGTGGAATGGAAGTACAACTCCCGGCAATTGCAACATGCCAAGCCAAAGTCCGATCAATGCAGCCGTATTCATGAGTTTTGGTTTTTTTCGAAGTGTCCTTCAATCACCGTTGTTTCCGTATTTCCGAAGCGTGTTTTCTGAACAATGGTAAATGAGTAACCACTCCGGCTGTTGAAGAGCATGGTTTTTTGTAAGGTGAACCAAAGATTGCTACGTTCTGTCCTTGCAGTGATAACTGTATCACGGCTGGAAAATGAGCAAGTGAGTTCCCGGAGAGCAATACCGGGATCCGCAGCGCGGTAATGAAGACTAATCCGTTCTGTCTTTCGGACTGTGTCGCAATCGAATGCTCCGTTCCACGAATTCTGGTTGAACTTCAAATCAAGCAATGGAGCAAGTTCCTGGTTCCAGACCGGATTCTGAATGTATTTGGTTTCCCGTTTTCCGTTGATGGTGATGGTCTTTCGTAATCCGGTGTGGTCTGTTGTCAACCTAAGGCTATGCCGCTGCATGAATGCTTCATAGGCGAAGCGTGAATCCTTCAGTTGGGTTGATGATTGTTCGCAAGAACTCAACCAGACAAGGCAGTTAAGGAGAAGAATGTGTCTGAACCTGATCATGGTGTTTTGGCGCGGCCAGCACGTTCCATATAAATGCGCGCCTGTGCCGTATCGCCCATGTTATTGAGGGTAACGCCGATGTTGATGAGGGCCTTGGTGTTTCCGGGATCCGCATCAGCGGCTTTTTTGAAATACACCAATGCACTGTCGGGTCGGTTTAGTAAAATATGGCAGTTGCCCGAGTTGTTGAGCGCATCCGTATAATCCGGTTTTACATCAAGCGCCTTTCTGTAACAGATCAGCGCAGCAGGGTAGTTGCCCTGTTTGGCAAAGGTGTTCCCTTTGTTGTAGAGGGCCTTCTCCGATCGCGGATCAATTCCTAAAGCGGTATCAAGTGCAGCGTGTGATTCGTTGAGCATTCCTGCATCACTCAGATACAATCCGTAATTGTTCCATACATCCACGTCTCCCGGAGAAAGGGCACATGCATCCCGCAGATCAGCAATCGCCTTGTCGAACTGCCCATTCATTCCGTAGGCGAGTCCGATGGCATTGAGATGTTCTGCATCGGTAAAGGCTTTGTACGATCTTGCCTGTTCCAGCGCACGGACCGCCTCTGCTGCATTGCCTTTTTCCTTGTAGGCTAAACCCAGGTGATACCAGGCTTCGTTGTAATTCGGAAGGATAGCGACACCGCGCGTAAGTTCAGCGATGGCCCGATCCAGGTAGTTTGTTTTGGCAACCGACCCCTCGGGTTCCTTCAGGGCTTTTTCAATCAGGAAGGCGCTGCCTAGGGCATAGCGGATGCGCGCACTGTTCGGTGAAACCTTTACATCATGTTCCAGCAACGTCAGATTGTCCTTCCAATCCGTATTCCTGCTGAGGGTTCTTACACTGAGTAACAGCAAGGCCGGAAGAACCAATGCCAAAAACAAGGGTTGTCGAAGGCTTGAGGTCTGTAAGGTCCGTGAGCGCTCACCTTTGGGTAGTACGTTACCGAATCCGACAGCGACCAATATGGCCAATCCGACCGATGGTGTAAAGGTGAAGCGCTCCGCCATGGTCGCTTCAATGAGAATGAACACGTTTGAAACGAGCGCCATGGTGCCAAGGTAAAAGAGGATTCCATAGGCCATCGGATGCTTTCGGGTAAAATTCCGGACGACGAACCAGCAAGCGGCACCGAATGCCAATAAACTAAGGAAAGCTCCGGGATCGCTAAAGCCAACCGAAGGAATGGTGTTGTAGGAATAATCAAAGGCCAGGTTTTTCGGAAAAAGAAACAACAGCAGGTATTTACCGTTGGTCAGGAAGGCCGTTGCAATCTGTTCACCAGCGGATTTTGCACCAACCATCGAATTGTTGATGAGCATGAGCTCGAATCCTCCTCCAATTTCACCCAAAACCGCCAGTCTCAGTGCGAAGAATCCAATCAGCACCAGCACAAAGGGGATGCAGGTGCGAAGCAAGCTGGCCGGTTATTTTCCCCTGAAAAACCAAAGGCTGAGGGGGTAGACACCAAGCCAGGTTACCGAATTTTCTTTTGCAAGCAGCGCCAACCCAAAGGCAAATGAGGATAAAACGAGGTTTGACTTTTGACCTTGATCGGTATGACGTATTAGAAGCAGTAACCCGGCAATTCCGCATAGGAATGCAAGCTGTTCATCGCTGCTCTTGATATTTGCTACAACTTCGGTGTGCAGGGGGTGTACGACCCAGATCAAGGTCGCAGTGAGCGGTACCAGTGGGTGCAGGCTGCTAAGCAGTCGGAACAGGACAAGGCAAAGACATGCTGCCGATAAAGCATAGAGCAGGACGTTGATCAGGTGCCCCGGAAGGGGATTCTCCGGAAAAAACTCCCACTCCAAGGCGAAGAGAGCCACCGAAAGGGGGCGATACAAACCTTCTTTCCGGTCCCAGAAGCCTGCCCGGTATGCTTCACTGAAAATCTCATCGATGCCTTGAATGCCCTGTTTGGTGAACCGGTTGTTCCCGATCACAGTTCCATCATCAATGGTGAATTCGTGGCCCAGGGTGTTGA
>JBJTJB010000258.1:0-1586 GCA_046095245.1 Bacteroidota bacterium
GGCGATGCATGGGGCATCGGTGGCTGCTATTACCGTTTACGATATGCTCAAGCCGATTGATAAATCGATTGAAATCACCAGCATTCGCCTGCTTGAGAAGTCGGGTGGTAAAACGCAGTATGCTGAAGCCACACCTGGAATCAGCTGTGCTGTTTTGGTCTGTTCAGACTCTGTTTCATCCGGTAAGAAAGAAGACACGGCGGGACGATTACTCGTTGATCGGTTAATTCACCTTGGACTTGAGGTGCCCATCTACACCATTATTCCGGATGATGCTGATGTCATTCGCGAAGAGATTCAAAAATCAAAAGTCAATGGCGTCCGATTGTTGATGATTACCGGTGGTACCGGACTTTCACCACGCGACATCACTCCTGAGACTGTTTCACCCCTGTTGGAACGTGAAATACCGGGTGTGATGGAGGCGGCCCGTTCCTATGGTCAGGCACGAATGCCCTATGCCATGTTGTCCAGAGGAGTTTGCGGATTTATCGGTGAAATGCTTGTGGTTACGATGCCGGGATCTCAACGGGGTGCACAGGAAACCTTTGATGCCTTATTCCCTCAACTGCTTCATGTGTTTAAAATTGCACGCGGGTCAAGGCATGAAAACAATCCATAATATAAAAAGCATTCTTTTTTTCTTCTTACTTGGAGCATTCCTTCATGATACTTCTCCTGCGCAGGTAATAACAACATATCCTTATGGACTCATTCCCTTGGATACAAATGCATACAAACTGAGGAATGATAGCACAGGAAAAAATACATACTTGATACCCGTATGTGGCATTCGTGATAATATCCGTTGTGACCTTAAATATGCTACGAAGGATAATTTTACAGGCATAGAACTCTATTCAATAGGGGTGGCCTACCTCGCAAAGGAGGTAGCTCAGGCCTTATCTGAGGCGGCTGAAGAACTTGAAAAAGCGGGGTATGGACTTGTGATCTGGGATGCTTATCGTCCGTATTCCGTTACAATTCGGTTCTGGGAATTGATCGGGAACGAAGACTATGTGGCACACCCCTCCAAAGGTTCTCGACACAACAGAGGGTGTGCAGTGGATGTGGCCTTATACGACATCAAGTCAAAACAGGTGGTGGATTTGCCGACAACCTTTGATCATTTCGGACCTGAAGCTGCAGCAAATGCCCTGTGTAGTAGTGAATTGAAATGTAATAACAGGGATGTTCTTATCTCCACAATGCAACGACATGGGTTCAATGTGCTTGCATCGGAATGGTGGCATTTCGATTTCACGGGCTGGGAGGATTTCCCCGTGATGGATGTCCCATTGGAATGGTTGGTCCACCAATAAAAAAGGCGGCACCCCGCCTAAACTCCGATTGGAGCCAACTATCGGATTCGAACCGATGACCCTTTCATTACGAATGAAATGCTCTACCAGCTGAGCTAAGTCGGCAATTGAATTCTTATACTCAATAGAAATTAAGAAGGTTTCACCGGAACAATAAAAAGACTTTATTCAACACGTATCGGTAATTCGCCAAAACGCTTGGTTATAGCCATACGCATGAACATCTCCTCGCTGAACCAATTGTAAAACCTGGTTTTTTTGACC
>JBJTJB010000259.1:0-11198 GCA_046095245.1 Bacteroidota bacterium
GTGGAAGTGAATGAGGAATTGGCCTACGTGGTGATCGAGCCCGGTGTGACCTTTGAGCAACTCCACACCCATTTACTCAAGGCTGGATCAAGGCTTGTGGTGAGTGCCACAGGTGCGCCTCCCGATAGCAGTGTGATCGGCAACGCGCTCGAACGAGGGGTTGGACGTGGCCCTTATGGCGATCGGCTCGATTCAATGTGTAATCTCGAAGTCGTTCTACCCGATGGGCGGACCCTTGAAACCGGTTATAGCAGATACCCGGGTGCCAAGAGCAGCAAAGTCGCACGATCGGCTCCGGGTGCATATATTGATGGTCTTTTTACACAATCTGGTCTCGGTATCGTCACAAGAATGACTGTTTGGCTGGCAACACGCCCAACGCACCTTCAAACGTTTTTCTATAAGTTGAATACCGAAGCGAACCTGGAGCAACTTGTAAATGCCCTGCGTGAGCTCCGCTTAAACGGGGTTTTGAAAACACCGATGCTGCTCGGTAACGATTATCGTTTCCTTTCATTCGGCATGCAATACCCCTGGAATATGACCGGAGGGCTTACTCCTTTGACAGGTGGGGCACTTGAATCCGTCAAGTCGAAAGCAAACCTGGGTGCCTGGATGGGAGAAGGGGCTCTGCATTCCATGAGTGTTGGTCACGCTGATGCTGACAGGCGATTCATCGAGCGCACATTGGGCGGATTGGTCGATCTGATGGAATTCTGGGATGAAGAGCGTGTGAAAACAGAAAGCACTTCACAACTTCTTCCAGACCCTAAAATGGCATGGCATAGCAATCCACATAGAGGCTACTCCATTGCAAGCAGTGCAAGCGTTACATATTGGCGAAAACCATTGCCCCGACCTGCGAATGATCAGATGGATCCTGACCGGGATAATTGTGGTGTAATGTGGCTTGCACCTGCTTTGCCTGCAACAGGTTTTGATGCACAAGTTGTGACTCGCCTGTACGCGGATGTGTGTGCTTCCTATGGATTTGAACCCAATATGGGCCTACTATTTGCCACGGCCAGGTGCATCTATATGACAGGCGCGCTGGTGTATGACCGCGACATCAAGGGTGAGGATGAAAAAGCGTTAGTGTGTTACGATGAACTTTTCAGCAAGATGCTTGAAGCGGGCTATCCCCCATACCGGGTCGGAATCCAGTCGATGCGTTCTTTAAAAACCGATTCGGTGTATGATGATTTTATTCGGCAGTTAAAGTCGACTTTCGATCCCCATAGGATCATTTCACCCGGACGCTACGAATTTTAATTTTCGGCCGGATTCGATTTACATCGAATCTCATCTCCGTTCGGTTTACATGCGGGTCTTTTATACCTTGGCTCCATATTCAATAAAAAAATGAAACAGCTCTTCTATTTTACATCGATCATCATCCTCTTGAGTTCTTGCACGCAAAATCAGGATGCCGAAGAAAAAGCAAGTCCTGATTTCCTTGCCACTAACGTGGATACCGGTATCACACCGGGATCGGATTTCTTCCTCCACGCCAACAACGGCTGGTTCAAAAAGAACCCCATCCCCGGAAGCGAAGGCAGCAACGGCCTCTGGCAGCTGATTCAGGATACGATCAACGCGCAGGTGCGCGATATCTGTGAGCGTTCATCGCAAGACAAGCAAGCTGAGAAGGGCAGCGCCAAGCAGAAAATCGGCGACCTCTATTTCAGTGGTATGGATAGTACGAACATCAACACGGCCGGTCTTGCCACCATCCGAACGGAATTGGTTCAATTGGGATCGGTGAATGATCCAACCTCGTTTGCAGCAGGTGTAGCGCTGGTACACATGAACTCGGGAGCGCCGCTGTTCGATTTCTATGTGGGTCAGGATGATAAGATCAGCAGCAAGCACGCTGTGTTCCTGCGCCAAGGTGGTCTGGGTTTGCCCGACCGCAGTTTTTACCTGGAATCGGATGAACGCAGTAAGTCGATCCGCAGTGATTATGTGCGCTACCTGCAGGATATGCTGTGGGTGATCGGTTTTGACTCGCTGCGCTCTAAAGGTCTGGCAGCCGATATCCTGGCGCTGGAAACAAAGCTGGCCAAGGCTTCGCGCAGCATCGAATACACCCGCGATCCACAGCGCAACTACAACAAGATGCCTCTTGCGCGATTCGAAAAGGAGGTGTCAGCCTTCAACTGGAACACTTTTCTGTCGGGCATCGGTTTACGGCAACCCGATACCGTTATTATCGGGCAGCCCGAATTCTTCAGCGCCTGTAATAAACTGATCCGGGAAACAGCCATGCCGGTATGGGGTGCCTACCTGCAGGTGCATTTCATCCGCGGACTGGCCCCCTACCTCGACGATAACACCTATTCGCGTCACTTCCGTTTCTACAGCACCACTATGCGGGGGATAACCGAAATGAAGCCGCGCTGGAAACGGGTTGTCGATCAAACCAACGGATCGCTGGGTGAACTGATCGGTCAGGTGTATGTGGCCGAGTACCTGCCCAAAGGCACCAAGGAGAAATTGCTGCAGATCGGCGAGGACATCCGCAGCGTATATGCCGGCCGCATCCGCAACCTGACCTGGATGAGCGACAGCACCAAGACCCGCGCCCTCGAAAAACTGAGCCGCATGGTGATGAAGGTCGGTTATCCCGACAAATGGAAAGATTTGTCTTCCCTTACCGTGGACCGGAGTTCGTATGTACGCAACGTGATGTCGGCCAACCGCTGGAGTATGCAGTACATGATTGATAAGTTCGGGAAGCCGGTGGACCGCAACGAATGGGACATGTACCCCCAGACCTACAATGCCTATTACAATCCCTCCAACAACGAAATCGTAGTGCCGGGATGCAACATCATTGTTCCGGGCTACGAGCGCGTGATGGCCGACGATGCCATCCTGTACTCCATCATTGGGGGCTCCACCTTCGGGCATGAAATCACGCACGGCTTCGATGACCAGGGCGCGCAGTACGATGCCAACGGGAACCTCAGCAACTGGTGGACCCGCGAGGACAGCATCCGTTTCGCAGCACGTACACGGAGGGTTGTTGAACAGTATAACCAATACCGCGTGGTCGACAGCCTGCACATCAACGGTGAAATGACCCTGGGCGAAAACATCGCCGATATCGGCGGAATCCTGATGGGGTACGAAGCCTTCCGGAAAACCGAACAGTACACGAGCGGTAAGTCCATCGCCGGCCTTAGCCCCGACAAGCGCTTCTTCCTTGGATATGCCTTAGCCTGGATGATCAACACGCGCGAAGAACTCCTGGTTGAACGCGTACGCAGCGACGTACACTCACCGCCTCAGTTCCGCGTAAACGGACCCCTCGCCAACATGAAAGCCTTCCACACCACATTTGGTGTAAAACCCGGCGATGCGATGTACCGGCCGGATAGCCTGCTGGTGGAGATCTGGTGAAAACGGAGTCTTCCGGTATCGCCTAAGATTTAGGCTTGTTAATATCCTTAAATAACAAGAGGTCGACAACCCTCGACGAAGCCCCGTCATAGAAGCCTGTTTCTTTCGCGAATTCCTTCGGATTGTGGAATGTGCCGAACAGGATATCGAAAAGCGGAAGGTCGGAATAATTGTGTGCATGCACTCCTTTTTCATGATGAACCGAATGTGATTCAGGCCTCTGGAAAATGTATCCCATCCACTGCGGGGTCTTTACGTTGACATGCTGCATCACAGCCAGGAATGTGGCCCCGTAGATGGCGTAAATGGAGGCCTGCGCTGTAAACCCGCCTACCACAACCAATGCTAAACTGGTCAGAAAGGTGAATCCGACCATGTCCATCGGACTGAAATAAAACGCCCCGTAGGTATCCACGCGTTCGGCACTGTGGTGCAACTGATGGAAAATCCTCCACAGGGTATCACTCTTGTGCATTGCGCGGTGCCACAGATACACTCCGAATTCGTAGATCAACAAAGCGACAAAGGCTCCGGCAATGTCGCCCAGAAATGTCATGTCGAAGACCTGATAATCGGCCAGGGTTCCGTTCCAGATCAGTGGCAGGTAGGAGGAGAGGAAGAAGTAAATGATGAATGAGATCAGCCCCTTGATTTTCCATCCCCTTATTTTAGGCAAGGCGCGGGCCGGGAACAACTCCTCCGCTATCAGCAGACAGAGGAAAATACTGATCACGATGATAGACGCCGGATCCGAGAGGATCTGCAAGGGCGTTGGAAGGGAGAACAGGGTTTCAAACATAGTGGTTCCGTGTTTTGACTTTGCGATTTAGTTGTGGCAGGACCTCCGAAATTCGTTGGCTTGATCCGTTTTAGTTTGATTTGACATGAAACGCAACGCGGCTGATTTGAAAAATCAGCTTGCACCAACCCAAATCTATCCAATGTTTCAGCATTTCCAAAAGATCGGTTTCCGGAAACCGGATTGCTCTAGTGTATCTAACGCGGTGTAATGGACTGTAGTGATATAAAAACACGTAGTGCGGGCCAAACTCCAATTAGTCTATCCAACAAGATCTTGGGCCGAACGTTGTTTTCCCTATTGAAAACGAAAAAACAGTGTTTCGGCATTTGACCCCGGAGACGACAAAAAGAAGACAATCGTATTGGTATTGAAAAAGGAAGTAATCAATTGCTCCTGAAAGGCATGCTTGTATAAGAATCCGGTTCACTATCCATCTTGAAATCCTTCTACTGCCCCTTCCAATTAAATCCCGGCGAAGCGATGTACCGGCCCAAGAGCTATACCTGATCGACTGCATCGGCTCTGTGTAATCACTAAACCAACGGGGGCGGCCAATGTCTGGCCGCCCCCGTTAGCATCCGAGGTTTGTTTGTTTATTCTTTGATAAACCGGCGGGTGATTACCTCATTGCCAACGGTGAACCGAAGCAGGTATACGCCCCGCTGCAATGCTGAAACATCGACGCGATCGGTTGATTCGCTTTTCAGCAGTATGCGGCCGTTTACATCCACAACATCCAACGCGAAGCGCTCCGGAAGCGTTTGGGCCGAGATGAACAACTCATCCCGTACCGGATTGGGGTAAAGCTCGAATCGCCACAGGTCTTGCTCAAACGATTGAACGGTTGATCCTGCACCCGGTGTGGCGATGATTTGTACCGTATAATCCTCGACCTCGCCGCTGGCGAACACCTCGCAGGATGTGGGGCTGGCGTTGTACTTCATGGATACCCGCATGCGAGTGGCTCCGGTTACCGCCGTGCTGGGTACGGTAAAGCTGCCCGTGATGGAGGTAGCGGTTGTCTTGTTACGGTTAAAGACCTGCTCGCCGGCATCGGCAAAATCGCCATCGGCATTGTAATCGATCCACACCCTGTAGGCCTCGCTGCGGGCGGTGCTGGTCCAGCCCGGCACGATGGTGATGCTTTGGCTGGTGCCTCGGGTCATACTGGTGCTGACCGCGGTGAAATTGCCATACCCGCCGTTGTTGCCCGAAGTGTTGTTGATGGAGCCCACTTGAACACGGTTGATGAATTCGCGGCTGGTGCTGTTTCCACGTGAAGCGCAATAGGTCGGCACGAATGGAAGTGTGGTAGCATCAACCTGGTTGCTGGCGGCAGAGTTATTGCCTGCGGCATCATTCGCTGTCACATAAAAACTGTACAGCGTACCCGGACTTAATCCGGTAACCGGCAATGTCGTTGCGGTGGTGCTGGTCAGCAGAGATCCGTTCCGGAAAACCCTGTAGCCGGTGACCAGTACATTATCCGTTGATGCGTTCCAGGTGAGCGTAAGGCTGTTTTGGGTGATGGAGGATGCAGCAAGTTGTGTTGGTGCACTTGGGGCGTCAACATCCACAATGGGATCAAGCAAGTTGAGGGTATAATCCTCCACTTCACCTGCAAATCCGGTTTCGCAACTGGTGGGTACTGCGTTGTTTTTCATGGATACACGCATGCGCACCGCTCCCGTAGGTACCGTGGTTGGGAGGGCTATTGATCCGTTTACCGGGTTTGTAGTGGTTGCTGCCTGGGTGAACACCTGTTCGCCGGCATCGCCAAAGCTTCCGTTCGCATTGTAATCGATCCATACGCTGTATCCTTCACTGCGGGCGGTTCCGCTCCAGGCGGGTTGAATCGTCAGGGGATAGTTCTGGCCTTTGTAAAGGTTGATGGACGTGGAAGTGAAATTCCCATAGCCTCCGTTATTGCCCGAGGTGTTTCCACTCTGGCCGATGGCAATGGATTGAATCCACTCCTGACTGCTGTTGCCGGAGGAATTGCAATACACCAACACGAATTGAGGGGTTGTGAATTGTATGGTGCTGCTCCAGCCCGATGTTGAAGCGTCCGGGCAGAGGCTCTGTACTTCGAATTCGTAGGTGGTAAGTTCAGTGAGGCCGGCCAGGGTTGCGGTAGTCGATGTGGTATTGACGGTGGTCCATGTCGTATCGCCCAGCACACGGTAGCGATAGGTGTAGGAAGCCAATTGCACAGACGACCAGCTGGCAGTGGCACTGTTGTAAGTGACGTTACCTATACTCACCGAACCGGGTGTGCTGGCGGTACATACCTGCGGGGTGATTCCGGTAATGATCAGACTGAACCGCTGGCTACCGGAACTGAGTGTTCCCTTGTGCGTAACCGTTATGGTGTAGGTTCCGGATGCCCCGCCTACTTCGGTGCGCTCAAAAGGATCGCGGATGTTGTCACCCAGGGCATTCGTGTTCACACCGGTCAGCATCCAGGGCAAAAAGCTGGTTCCGTTTTGTGAAATGCGGATATCGAGGTCGTTGACCAGCACGGGCGTGGTATTGTTCAGTGCCGATGAGGCTGTACCTGCCGGATCGGTCCAGGAGATGGAGGCCATCAGTTTATTGATGCCATCGCTGTTTACCTGAAGCGTATAGGTTTGACCTTGTGCCAGTACCAGTTCGCTGATCTGTGCTGTGGTTCCGCTGGCCGAAATCGTTCGGGCTGCACGCAGGCTGTTCATCAGCCCCCAACCCCAGATGGCATCCGGTCCGACCATGCCCACGTCATCGGCCGTATGGAGCACCAGACCCTTTAATGTGGCGGCGCGCATATACGCACCGTTAGTCTGGTAGGCGTGTTGTTGTAAAAGCAGAAGTGTTCCGGTGGCATTGGGGGAAGCCATCGAGGTACCCGACTTGCTGCTATAGGAATTGTCGGCACCGATATCCGTAGAGTAAAGCGATGCACCGTTCGCCGCGATATCGGGCTTGATCCGGTAATCGTCCGTCGGCCCCTGACTACTGAAGCTGCTGATGGTGACCGAACTCAGGTTGCCGCTTGCATCAACTGTTGCATCGTTGGCGCTGGCGATGGCCAGGTTGTTCTTACACGTGCTACGGTCGGTGAGTTTGTCGTACTGGGGAAGAGAAGGATCCAGCGGGGCTGTATTGTAGGTGGTGGTTCCGTTGTTACCGGCCGATTTCACCATCAGGTAATAGGGAGCATTGTACATCAGGTTGTCCCAGTCGCGGGCTACCGTCAGATACGCTCCGAAATAATACGAGGCCAGTCCGCTTTGTGAATACCCGTAGCTGTGGTTGGAGAGCAACATCCCGTTTGATGCGGCTGTGGTGGCTTCCGATAAATCGCTGGTCCAGTTGTATCCGCGCACCCTGGCCTGCGGGGCCATGCCTTTGGCGGATGAGACAAAACCCGAAGCAGCAATGGTTCCGGTCACATGGCAGCCGTGGCTACTCAAGGTGGCCGTGGTTGCATCCATCACCGAAACACGGTCTGTTCCACCCGGTCCATCAAACTCCTGGTGGGTCAGGCGGGCATGCGCTTCGTCCCACACACAGGCAAACATGTTCTGGCCATCGAGGTTGAATCCGGTTGAACCGCCGGTATTCAAGTGGTTTGCCCGGGTCGATAGGGCCGCGGCGGCATTGTCGGTGCGGAAATAAATCAGGGTGCCGTCAGTCTCACGCTTCATCAGTTCCGCCTTGCCGCCGTCCTTTAGGGTGATCTTAACGGGGATGTTCTTGAGGCGTGCGTATTCCCAGGCTGCGTCCTTATCGGCTTGTTCACGGGCGCCGATATCGGCAGCCATCCTGGTCAACAGGGCTTTATCATACCCGGATGTGTACACATTGATCTGCTCCGGCGTTTGAGCGTGCAGAGCCGAGGCCAGCAACAACGTCAAAAAGCCGAGGCCAAAACGGAGGTGTTGATTCATGTTACGCATGTGTTTGTGGAGGTGTTGAATCGCTTGGTAATGGTGAATTGTTGTACTACACCCGTTGATGTTGCAAGTTAGGGAAAGCAAAATTTCCCTGCAAGGAAAACGGACTTGGCAAACCTAAGTGGATGTGGACGGGGGTTAAATGATAAAAATCTGCCCGCAGACTAATGCTTATCCGGGGTTGACGGGGATGGGAGGGGTTGGTTTTTTGCCCGCTTGCGCCGGTTTTGCGGGGTTATTAGCGCACCATGCGCAGCGCTTTTGTAAGGTTCGGTGCGCTTTTACTTCCCAAACAGGGTGTTCCATCCCGAATTTGCTGATGTATCAGGGTACATTCCCTGAACGTACGCCCATGAAACCACTTCTGGCCTTTATCGCTGCCTCGCTGATTTTAGTGACCCTGACCGGAGTTGCTGTACACACCATCAGCACCCCGAAAAACAATCCGGTGGATTCGCCATTGCCGGAGGACGAAACCGACATCAAACTCAACCGACCAACATACGATACCCCGGGTTGGAACGAACATGATGTCAAACAGGAGCGCCGCGACCTGCATGCTACGGGGCATACGGTTACCCGGGTCATGAACACGTCCGGGCAATCGACATTGACCTATAAAGCCATTTACCACGATCCTGTCACCGGACAACGTGTGATGGTGTACGTGGACTGACCGGTTTAATCGCGCTCTATTTCGGCTTACCCGTTCCGCTTCATTTTCCGGTACTCCCAAGGGGGGATCGGGTTCGACATGGACCAAAGTCCACGCCGGGCTTCGCGGGCCTGCTGTTCCAGTTTGGAAAGGCGGGGATCGGAGGAGTACTTGGTGTAGTGCCAGGCCATTCCGGCGCGGATCATTTCGGCACCCAGTTCGCGGCCATCGGGTAAAAAACTCTGTGCAACGATGCGTCCATACCGGTCGCGGCTCTTGATGTTAAGCCGGATGGTTTGTCCGTCACACAGGTTTCCGAGGTGGTTTTTCGCCGCCGTACCGAAATCCTGTCCGCGCTCGGGGGCATCAATAGCATCCATGCGGATTCGGGATTGGACTCCATCGAGCAGGATATCGTATGTATCCCCATCCACCACCTTGACTACCCGTCCGGAGGCGGCATCCGGTACCCGGAATGAGGTGATGAGCACGAAGGGGAGAATGAGCAGGAAGAACGTACGGACCATTCTGGAAAGATAGCACAACTTTCCGGAACCCGAAACCGGTATGGGCATAAAAATGTGATGCGAACGCCGGGTGGGCATATTGACACTTAAACCAAAGGGTGTTACCTTTATCCAAGGGATCTGGAAAAATCCCGCACCAAACACCCTTGGACATGAAAACCCTAAAACACCTCTTGGCAATCATCGTGGCCGTGCTCGGCATGCTCACGGTGCAGGCCCAAACCAACACCTGTCCGGCACCGGTGGCCCAACCCGCCACCAACATCAGCAGCACAGGCGCCAGCATCGATTGGTTCGTACAAAGTCCTGTGCCCTCGGGCAACGCCATGCTTATGCGCTACAGGGCAATCAACACCGCCACCTGGATCAGTGCCACACCGAGCAGTAAACCGGTCATCTTATCGGGCCTGAGTCCGGCCACCACCTATGAGTGGCAAATAGCGCAGGTGTGTTCCTCCTCTACCGGCACTTCGGTTTTAAGTCCGTATTCCAACATCATCGTTTTTACCACACTCACATCAAATACAACCTGTGCAACACCAACCGGCCTGCTCACCGACAGCATCACATCCAATTCGGCACGTGTAAGCTGGTCTCCGGTAACCGGTGCAGCCGGGTACCTGGTTCGCTATCGCCCAGCCGGAAGCACAACCTGGACCAGCCTGAACACCGGTGGCAATGCCCGGGTATTGACCGGCCTGAATCCCGGAACCACATACGAATGGCAGGTTCAAACCTTTTGCGGAACCACCAACACCAACGTGAGCGCTTGGTCGGGAATCGTCCTGTTCAGCACCTTGCAAAGTACATCCCCCTGTCCGGTACCAACGGGCTTGCAAACGGACAGCATCACAGCATCGTCGGCCCGGGTGTTTTGGACTCCGGCCCTGGGAGCCATTAGCTATACGGTCCGTTATCGCCCGCTGGGTAGCCTCACCTGGCTTTCGGCTTCGAGCACTGTTGCATCCAGGGTTCTCACCGGACTCCTTTCGGGCACCCAATACGAATGGCAGGTACAAACCATTTGTTCTGCTAATACCGCCAGCGGTTCGGCCAGCCCCTTCTCGCCTTACGCATTATTTACCACCCCTACCCAGGTTACATGTCCGGTTCCTGCAGGTCTTTTCACAACCTCCATCGGGCCCAACTCGGCCACAGTGGTGTGGGGTCCGACAGGCGCCAGCGAGTACCGGGTGCGTTACCGCAGTACAGGCACCACCACCTGGACAACGGTTGTCAGTACAAGCAACCAACGCACGCTTACCGGCCTGTTGTCGGCCAGCAGCTACGAATGGCAGGTGCGCAGTGTCTGTATCAGCGCGACCAGCAGTGCCGTATTCAGCAACTGGTCGGTGTCGGTATTTTTCACCACCACACAAGCAACAGCCTGCAACACCCCGTCAGGACTACTGGCTGACAGCATCACCAATACTTCGGCGCGGATCAGTTGGCAGCCGGTGCAGGGGATAAACAACTACCAGTTGAATTACCGCCTGGCAGGCAGCAGCACCTGGACCTGGGTGGCCGTTACCGGAACGGTGCGAACGCTTAGTGGACTCAATCCGGCCAGCACCTACGAGTGCCGGGTAAGAAGTGTGTGCCCTTCCAGCTCCAATACAACCAGCTCCAGCGCCTGGTCTCCTGCTATCACATTCACTACTGCGCCGCTGGTTGTGGTATTTCCCAATCCCCTGGCGCCATCCGGAACCTTGCGCCTCAGCAGCCCCGCTATGACGCCCATCCAAGTCCAGGTTATGGATATCACAGGCGACGTGTTGTGGAAAACCAGCCTCCCGGCCGGAAGCCAGGAATACCCCATTGACCTGAGCGACCTGCAAAACGGCCTCTACCTGCTGGAGCTGAACGCCGACGGC
>JBJTJB010000260.1:0-4137 GCA_046095245.1 Bacteroidota bacterium
GCACTTGATGTCCAAAAACTTCTCCGCCCCCAGGTCAGCACCGAAACCGGCCTCTGTTACAACATAGTCACACAGACTCAATCCCATTTTAGTGGCCAGAATGGTATTGGTTCCCTGAGCGATGTTTGCAAATGGACCGCCATGGATGATGGCAGGATTGCCTTCGAGTGTTTGAACCAAATTGGGCTTGATGGCATCCCTCAACAGGATTGCCATTGCTCCTTCAGCCTTCAAATCACGGGCATACACAGGTTTCTTGTCGAAGGTGTAACCGATAAAGATATTGCCAAGGCGTTTTTTCAGGTCATCCATGTCTTTCGACAGGCAAACAATCGCCATCACCTCAGAGGCCGCAGTGATGTTAAATCCATCCTCACGCGGAATACCATTGGCACTTCCACCGATTCCGATAATGATTTGCCGAAGTGCACGGTCGTTCATATCCATCACGCGCTTCCAGCTAATGGTACGTGGATCGATATTGAGGCTCCGGGTTTTGCTCTGCAGGTTATTATCAATCAGCGCTGCAAGCAGGTTGTTCGCTTTTTCAATGGCCGAAAAATCGCCCGTAAAATGCAGATTGATGTCGATCATGGGAATGACCTGAGAGTACCCGCCGCCAGCGGCTCCGCCTTTCACTCCAAAAACAGGACCCAGGGAAGGCTCGCGCAAAACCACAGCTGCGTCTTTTCCGATTTTATTGAGCCCGTCCGAAAGTCCGATTGAAACAGTGGTCTTTCCCTCACCGGCAGGAGTTGGATTTATGGCCGAGACAAGAATCAGGTTTCCCTGCGAAATCTTGTCTTCGTTGATTAGGTCTATGGGCAACTTTGCCTTGAAACGTCCATATTGTTCAATAACATCGGCGTCTATTCCCAGCTGTTCAGCGATTTGACGGATTGGACGGATGGTTGCACGGGTGGCGATTTCAAGGTCGCTCAGGTGTTCTGTCGTTAGCATAGATGGTCTTCAACGGTTCTCTTTCCAAAGATAGCTTTGATCACTCAATTCCTCCTGTCCCCAAATGGGCACTTCGCCCTTGATTCGTTCTACGATTTCAGTACAGGCTTCCATAGCTTCTTTTCGGTGGGGAGCGGAAGTGAATACAAAAAGGCAGATTTCCCCCGCCATTACGCTTCCAAGGCTGTGGTGAATGTGCATACAAGTGATGGGGTAATGTGCGAAAATCTCTTCCCGGATACGTGTGATCTCAGCACGGGACATTTATTCATATGATCAGTACGTGATGGATGTCACGGTTTGTCCGGATCCTTTGAGGTCAGCCCTGACTTGTCCTAGAAAAATACTATGCCCTCCAATGCTGGTTTTTCGCTGGTGTGCGGCAATCGAATCGGCAATGAAAAGGGGGCTTATAGCACCCTGTACAAACGGGTTCTGTGGCTTCTTGTTACTCATGGATGTTCCATTGATCTTGTTCGCAACTTGATTTCATATTGATGATAGGTTTCAAGATTTAAAACCAGCATTTTACCGGCCAATGTACTCCCTCTGCCGAGCAAGATATTGAGGGTTTCCCGCGCCTGTATCAATGCGGCTATTCCCGGATCAGGCCCCATGACGCCGTGTACGTTACAGGTAAACAGTTCATGAATCGCACCCGATTCAGGAGGAAAAACATCACTGTAGCGTACCGCTGGCTCACCTGCCGCTGCTAATCCAAAAACCGCAACCTGCAGCTGCTGACCTTCGACTGCAGCGTGTACCCAAGGTATTCCTTGCTCGGAACAAGCTCGGTCAATCAGGTGACGAGTCGCTAGGCGGTCTGTACAATCCACTACCACGTCCCATTGGGTATTCAACACCTGTAAATTGTGTTCGCATAGATGATCCGGAAGCGGCTCACATTCGATTTCACTGTTTCGCTCCCGCAAGAGCCGAACGGCTTCAAGGGCTTTGTTTTTCCCGATGCTTTCTTCCGTGTAGAGCACTTGCCTGTGTAAGTTGGTGATATCGACTGAATCGCCATCCATCACGGCGATCTTACCAACACCTCCAGCTGAGAGATATAACAATAAAGGACAACCCAGACCGCCAGCGCCGATCACCAGTACCCGCCCGTTTCTCAACCGGTCCTGTCCGGCTACACCCACAAATGGCAGTATTTCCTGTCGCTGGTACCTCATCCTCCGGAAAAAGGTGGTAGCAGGGCTACCTCTGAATCGTTTTCAAGGCATATTTCATCCGTTACGATATGCTTGTTGACCGCTATGGCAAATACTTCGCTTTCAAGCAACGGAAATTGACGATTCAATTCTAGTCTAAGCTCTTGAACCGTTTGAATTCCCTTAACATCAATTTGCGCAGAACCGATGAGTTCGCTCAATCGTCCGAAGGCCAGAATTTTCATGTACCGTGTGTTTGTGTTAAGCGTAAAAAATCTTCGGGATGATTCAGGTTAAGCAGTAACTCGTTATCGGCTTGGGATGACAACTCGGCAACACCATAATCAGGATCACAATACGCGATCAGATCTGTAAGTTTCCTGAAACCAGATGTCAATCCTGTTTCCCAGGCCTCGGCAAGCTCAGCGCTATACACTGCGCACAAGGGTTCAAGCCCGCGTTCACCGCTGGTGAGCGTTATTCGGTGTTCGATGGATCGGGCGAGTAATTTGCGAAGCCACAAATCACTCATAAGGGGCAAATCACAGGCAAGGACTAAAAATGCGCCCTCGCCAGTAGCCTTCATGGCGGCGAGAATTCCTCCTGCAGGACCTGCATCCGGCAGGCCATCCGGAATTGCGTCTACACCGTCGACATCCATCTTTCCAACTACGACAACCCTGTCACATGTCCGGGAGGCGATTTCAACCATGTGGTCCAGCAGGCGCCTTCCTCTCCACACGAGTTCCGTTTTGTCGGACCCCATGCGTGAACTTCGGCCACCAGCCATAATGTATGCGTTCACTTTTTTCAGCTTTCCCCGAAGATAAGCTTCATTCCTGCAGTGAACAGGACAATGGAGAGGGTCTTTTTCAGCAGTACAGCGTTAAAACGCATGGCACCCAGACAGGAACCGATTAGACCGCCGCCAAGCGCGCAGATCAGATAGAGCATCAGCTCGGGTTGCATCACTGCTTCCATGGCCTGCGATGATGCTCCTAATAGTCCGGCCAATGAATTGACCAGGATGAACAAGGATGAAATTCCGGCAGTTTCCTTAACCCCCGCCCAACCGGATAAAATTAAAAGTGGACTCAGCAAGATGCCACCACCGATGCCCAATAACCCGCTCAACAGCCCAAGGATCAATCCGGAAATCCCCAAGACCATAAATGAGGGGGATCTTTCTTTAGCTACAAGCTTATCAAAAGAAAAAAACATGGGTATGAAGATGATGAGCAGTATCAAACCGAGGATTGATTTGTAGGTAGAATCCTCAATCCGAAGGCCAGCTGAGAAAAATGCAGCAGGGACCGAGCATATCGCCAGGGGTAGAAATACCTTGACATTAAAGTGCCCCTTACTCCTGAAGCGTAAAAACGCAATGCAGGACACCAGCATGTTCATTACTAAGGCAGAAGACTTTACAAGTAAGACCGGGCTTCCGCTCAACGCCAGAATGGCTAAATAGGCACTCGCCCCCCCATGACCAACCGAGGCGTACAGGATAGCGGCCACGGTAATCAGAGCGGGTATTACCCAATCTATTTCACTCATTGGTTAAAAGAGGTTGAAGAAATAAATCGTACCGGATCTCCCGGTCTTAGCACCTCTGTTTGCTCCTCGATTAACGCAAAACCCTGCAGTTGCGCATAACCACAAACCTTATAGCTTTCCTGATGACCCATTAAAACAACCTGTCCTCCCACGATTCGTGCTTTCATCACGTGTGTTAGTCCCGGCTTCTTGGAATAAGAAAAACCGGAGGGCATACGTTGCGCGGGGTGTACATTCAGCCCACAAAGTGAATCCAGCATGGGTTTAATCAAGGCATGGAAGGATGTAATGACCGAGCCGGGATTACCGGGCAACCCAATGACACGTTTTCCCGAACCTGTTGCAAAGAGTAAAGGCTTGGCCGGCTTTTGACGGACTTTGTGAAAAACCGTTTTTAATCCAGCTTGCCGAATGGCCTCCGGAACAAAATCATAATCACCTACGGATACGCCACCCG
>JBJTJB010000261.1:0-1934 GCA_046095245.1 Bacteroidota bacterium
GACTTGACACATCTGAATTCTGCAATTTGCTTGATATCGACCGGACTGTTTTTGAAGAGAAAATGAAAAAGGCCCGTTCCTTCTCAAGAGTCAAGGCCAGCATCTTCGAAAAACAGATCTCTGCCGAAAGCTTCGCTACCTTTCAGGAGAAACTGTACAAGTTCAGGGGGTTTTTCGTACAACCACGAACGCTTCGTAAATACCCGAATAACACGGCTGCACACGTCTTAGGCTACATTGGTGAAGTGAATGATGAGCAAATCAAGAAAAACCCGTATTACCGCAGCGGCGATTACATCGGGATCAGCGGTGTTGAACAGAGTTATGAAATCGAATTGCGCGGACAACGTGGAGTCCGCATCGTGATGGTTGACGTGTTTAACCGGGAAAAGGGCAGTTACAAAATGGGGTTGTACGACACCATTGCGGTTGCCGGGAAAAACCTGGTTTCTACGTTGGATGCAGATCTGCAAGCATACGGCGAAGCCTTGCTTGCCAACAAGACAGGGTCCCTGGTAGCCATTGAGCCGAAGACAGGGGAAATACTCGCCTTGGTTTCCAGTCCGTCATACGATCCGAATCTGTTGGTTGGACGCGTCAGGTCTCGCAACTATTCCGGCTTGCTAAAAGATCCATCCAAGCCCTTGTTCAATCGGGCCATGCAGGCTTACTATCCACCGGGATCCACATTCAAACTCACCAATGCACTTGCCGCAATGCAAGAAGACATCCTGAATCCAGGTACTTCCTTCCCGCATTCCTTTGTGGTGGGCAGTAAAAGCGTAAAATGCCATCCTCACCCGCCGATTGCGCTCGAAGGGGCAATCCAGTACTCGTGCAACCCGTATTTCTGCAACACCTTCAGGGCATTCGTCGACAACAAAAAATTCGGGAGCAGCGAAAACGGGTACCGGATCTGGCGTGATTACCAAATGAGTTTTGGTATCGGTAAAAAGATCGGTGTTGACATGCCCCATGAACTCAAAGGGCTGATCCCCTCGGTCGACTTCTACAACAAAATCTATGGTAAGGGACGCTGGAAAGCCTCTACCATTTACTCACTCGGTATTGGACAAGGTGAGTTGGGTATCACACCCTTGCAGATGGCCAATATCGTGTGTGTTATTGCCAATAAAGGCTACTACTACACACCTCATGTGATCAAGAAGATCGGGAACGAGCGCAACACCAGCCGCAACCTTGCACAGCGCCACCAGACCATGATTGATGCCAGTCATTTCGAGGTGGTACAGGATGGCATGCAACGCGTTGTTGAAGCCGGCACCGCACGGGTAGCCCAATTCGATTCCATTACCATTTGCGGCAAAACCGGAACCGCACAGAATCCACATGGTAAAGACCACAGCCTTTTCGTTGCATTTGCACCGCGTGAAAACCCACGGATAGCCATCGCCGTGATGGTAGAGAATGCCGGCTTTGGCGCCACATGGGCTGCTCCGATTGCCAGTTTGATGATGGAGAAATACCTGCAGGACAGCGTAAAACGCAAAGACCTGGAAGAACGCATGCTTAAAGGGGTCATCAACCCGCTTAAGGGAGTAAAAGCGGAAGAGGATGAGGGGGATGAAGAGGCGAACACCGGTACTCCGGCTCCCGGAAAAAAGAAAACTATTGCTGCGATTGAGCCGCGTAAAACCTCCATTCCGACACAAAAGCGGTGAGAGCACAAAAGAACATATTTGAAAACATCGACTGGGTACTTGTCGGCCTATACCTTGTGCTGGTGTTTGCAGGCTGGATCAATATCTATGCGGCGGTCTTCAATGAAGAGCACAGCAGTATTCTCGACATGAGTCAGAATTATGGGCGACAACTGCTCTGGATTGGCACATCGGTATTGATCGGACTGGCCATCCTGGTTATCGACGGAAAATTCTACGCTGCATTCTCCTATCCGATTTACATCCTGATCC
>JBJTJB010000262.1:0-2290 GCA_046095245.1 Bacteroidota bacterium
ACCCGCATCCAGCCTTGGCAGATAGGCCAGTGTATCTCCATCCAGGTCCTCCACATAAACTTCCTCCAACACAAGCCGGTTAAACGGACTGAATGCAACGTGACCAATCCGGACCGGAGTTCCCCACTCATCGCTCAGAAAGGTGGTGATCCGCTCAACAAGCCACGTTTGCACCGCAGGAACACGCACCACCAGGAAAAGGAACAGCAGTAGAGCTGAAATCAGCCCCGCTAGTATCCATGCTATGTTCCGGATGGTTTTGATGTGTAGTTCTGCCTGAGGTGTTAATCAATCATGCCGCTCGAGTTCATAACGGAAGCAAGCGTACTTTTGTATGAAGACGATGACGATGAGTGCGCAACGAGATATCCAAATCCTGGCCATTGAATCCTCGTGCGATGAAACCTCTGCCGCAGTTGTGCGAAACGGACTCATCCTTTCGAATGTGACTGCAGGCCAGGAAATCCATGCCCGTTATGGGGGCGTGGTTCCCGAGCTGGCATCCCGTGCTCACCAGCAGCACATCGTGACCGTGGTCCATGCGGCTCTGTCTGAAGCAAATGTACCGAAATCCGCTCTCTCGGCGATCGCATTCACGCGGGGGCCCGGATTGATTGGAAGCCTATTGGTTGGAACCTCTTTTGCCAAAGGCATGGCGCTTTCGCTCGGCATTCCACTCATTGACATCAATCATATGCAGGCCCATGTGCTGGGTAATTTCGCACGGAGGCCTCAGGAAGAGGACAGATCCCCGAAATTCCCATTCCTGTGTTTGACTGTCTCGGGCGGTCACACACAACTGGTCAAGGTGAGCAGTCCACTGCACATGGAAGTGATTGGTCAGACCCTGGATGATGCTGCCGGAGAAGCCTTCGATAAGGTCGCTAAAATGATCGGCCTCCCCTACCCGGGCGGTCCGTTGATCGACAAGTATGCCTCGCTTGGCAACTCCGGGAAATTCACTTTACCCAAACCCCAGGCTCCCGGCCTCGATTTCAGTTTCAGCGGCTTCAAGACTGCGGTGCTTTACCTACTGCAACGGGAGCGGAAATCAGATCCGGACTTTCCAGGTGAATCTCTGAACGACCTTTGTGCCAGTGTACAACATACCATTGTGAGCATCTTGCTTGAAAAACTGGAAGATGCGGTAAAACAGACCGGCATTCAGTCCGTGGCACTTGCCGGTGGTGTTTCTGCCAACAGTAGTCTCAGGAGTGGGATCCGCGAATGCGCCGCACAAAATGGATGGACTGTACACATTCCGGATTTTGAATACTGCACCGACAATGCCGGAATGATCGGAGTAGCCGGCCATTTCCTTTATCAGGAAGGTCGGTTCGCCTCCCTATCGACCGCGCCGGAAGCACGGCTACCGATTTAAAGCAGACGACGCAGCCTGGCACAAAACAAGGTATCGCCTCCAATTGCACTGGCCTGGAGCAGTTGTGATTCAACAAGCTCGACCTTCTTGTTGGCACAAAGCGCTTCAACCTGCTGTTCATTCTCAGCCTTGAACACACTGCAGGTGATATATACCAATTCGCCACCCGGCTTGAGTGAGGGAATCATGTTGTGAAGCATAAGGGATTGCCTTTGTACGAGCTCGTCGAACTCGGTGGTGGTGAATGTCGTAATCCGCTCGGGGGTACGAGCCCAGGTTCCCGATCCCGTACAAGGCACATCGGCAATGATCCCATCAAAAAACACATCATAACCGGCCAAGGGCGATTGCGTGAAGTCATGCACCAAACGGTTCGATGCCACCACCTTGTTTCGATTGAAGCGCTCATCCAGCCGATCGAGCATAACGGAACGTACATCCGAAACGCTGATCCGTACACCCGGAAAACGATCGGCAAGCAGCAGGCTTTTACCCCCCGATGCTGCACAGGCATCCAGCCAATGTTGACCTTCTTCTGCAAACATAAAATTCCGAGTCCGCTGGGATGAAATATCCTGCACCTCAGCCCAGCCCTTGGCAATGATTCCGGTCGCTTCCAGATCTGTTCCGGTCTCAAGTCTGAGGGCAAAAGGATCCTCCGCAAGCTCCAAAAAAGCGACTTCGCTTTTAAAGAGTGCCTCCTTCACCTGGTTAATCTTGCCACGTACCACGCGAATCCAAAGCGAAGGTTGTGTCATATACCCATCCTCGTAAGCCGGAAGGTCAAGCGCTCCGGAAAACTCCGGAAAATCAAGCAAAAATCCACCAACATCGGTTTTCATGGCCTCCGCCACAACTGAAAAACGCTGTTGAAGGGTCCACTTGGGCCGGATCGTATCGGCCAGTTCT
>JBJTJB010000263.1:0-1620 GCA_046095245.1 Bacteroidota bacterium
CTACCAATGTGGTACGGGCTACTGTGAGTTCCATCACCATTAATATTCCAACCGGTGTTGAGCAAGGTGATGTGATGATTGCCAATATTTCTTCTTACATCAATGGAAACAATACTACTCCGGCCACACTAAGCGGTTGGACTCAAGTTTCCAGCGTTCAAACGGGTGATACGCGTGGTTATGCGACTATATTATACAAGGTGGCGGGTGCATCAGAGCCGACTTCCTATACGTTTACTATTGAGGCCAACTCAACGGCAGCTTCGGGAGCCATTGTTGCATTTTCCGGTGTGGACAATAGCAATCCCATTGATGTAACCGGTACATTTTTAAGTGCAGATCCGGCAAATGGAACCACGTTGGCGCCGGCATCTATTACGACGAACACAGCCAATGCCGCGGTCCTGATGTTTGTAGCCATGTCAAGAACAGCTGCAACGACTTCGGCGACATCATTTTCATCCTGGACTGCTACTAGCCCTTCATCTCTGACAGAGTTGTATGATGCAGGCAATGCAGATAATTCTAATAATGGTACGGCCGTTGGCGCTGCCTGGGCTATAAAGTCAGCGGCGGGTGCTACAGGTGCGGGATCCGTTACGATAAGTCCATCCCAATCAAGAACTCAAGGGGCGATATTGATTGCGCTTCGACCTTGTGTTGCACTTCAGGTCACCGCCACCGCGAGCACCAATTCTATTTGCGGTAGCAGCGGAACCATCAACCTGACAGGCACCGTGGCGAACAGCGGCCCTGTTGTAGTGGGAACTGAAAATTTTGAAAATACCTCTACATACACAGCATCGGGAGGGTCCACCAAAACGGGTACTTCCGGTTCCGGTGATCGACCCGCTTCTGTGTCTTTTGTTGTTTCTCCCACTACTTCTTATTGGGTCAACAACGGAACGGCAACGATCACCACATCCAATTTTTCCGGACTGACCAATGGCGCTTCCAAATCTGTTTCATTAAGACTGGCATCATTCTCCATCGGATCCACATCCAACGGAGCTGAAAGTTCGGACTATGTACGGGTTGCCATTTCCCTCAACGGGGGCAGCAGCTATTCCTCTGAACTCGAGGTGAACGGTGGCTCAACCGGAAACTCATTCTGGGGTTTTTCCAGCGGTACCGGTACTGCCACCATAACCTACGATGGCGATAATACCCGCCAGGTTTTCGCCCCTTCCGGTGGCGGGGTACGCACCAGCGACGGATACAGCACGCTGGTGATCAACCTACCTACCAGTGCCACCCAGGTAAGGGTACAGGTCACCATGCTGAACAATTCAGGCAATGAGGCATGGGTCATCGATGATATCGTTGTTTCCCAGACGAACAATATAACTTATGCGTGGACTTCTTCTCCTGCCGGTTTCACCTCTTCATCACAAAACCCTACAGGGGTTTCGGTCAGTCAAACTACCACCTACACGCTCACAGCCACCAATAGTACAACCGGCTGCCAGGGTTCTGACACGGCTCTCGTAACCGTGAGTGCGGTGCCAACCACATCCAACGCCGGCACCGACATTTCACAGTGTAACAGCAGTACATTTACCATGGCTGCCAACAACCCTTCGGTGGGTACAGGTGCCTGGTCGTTAGTTAGTGGAACGG
>JBJTJB010000264.1:0-4250 GCA_046095245.1 Bacteroidota bacterium
GCCGGTATTGATCAGTGCTTCAGAGATACCCGGTGCAAGTGCCACGGCATCAGGAGCTCCGGCCTGCGCAAGTGCTGCGAAGGCCCTGATCATTCCGATTACCGTGCCGAGCAGTCCCATCAGGGTTGCGATCGAAGCGATTGTGGAAATAATGACCAGGTTTTTCGATAGCATAGGAAGTTCGAGTGTGGTAGCTTCTTCAATTTCTTTCTGGATTGCAGCAACTTTCTTCTCTTTATCCAGGGTTTTATCGCCTTCCATTTGCTTGTACGCATTGAGTCCGGCATTGACTACCGCAGCGATGGAACCTTTCTGTTTGGTGCACTCAGCACGTGCAGCATCGATGTTTCCGCTTGACAAAGCAGTACGCACTTTGTGGACAAAGGCATCGACCTTGCCGGTTCCGGTTGATTGCGCTACCGTAATGAAGCGCTCGATTACGAAGGTGATGACAATCACAAGGAGTGACATCAGGATCGGTACGATGAATCCTCCTTTGTAAATGATTCCCAAATAATTTCCGGGAAGAGGGTTCAATTCGGGATTGTTGTCCTGGAAATTGGAAGGATTACCAAGAATGAACATGTAAATGATGGTGCACAGGACGAGGGAAGCAGGGATTACGATTGCCGCCAGCATGCCTTGGAGACCTGATCCGGATTTGTTCTGACTCATGATGTTGTTGGGTTAAGTAAGAGGTATGGTTTTTTGTTTAGTTTTTTAGTCTGTAAAGGGGCGACAATAATAGCGAATCTGCCCCTACTTTGAAACGGGGGTTTGTTAATAAATTGTGGTGTGCATGGAGCTTGACAGTCGGATGACTATTGTTTTCAAATTATTGAAAATCAGCACATTAAGACCTAAAATTGGTGAATTGAAGCGGGAGTTCCACCCCCGAAGTCTTTACCTGTGCAATGGTAGCCTGCAGGTCGTCGATTTTCTTGCCGGTTACCCGAAGCTGTTCATCCATGATGGAGGCTTGCACTTTTAGCCCGCTGTCTTTGATGCACTTGACAAGTTTCTTGGCGGTGTCTTTGTCGATTCCCTTCTTCACCTGCACTTCCTTCCGAATCATGTTCCCGCTGGCATAGTGGTCTTTCCCGAAGTCAAGTGAGGCCGGATCGAGCCCTTGTTTGAGCATGCGTGCGATGAGGATATCCTGAATGGCCTTGACCCGCATATCATTCTCTGTTACAAATGTGATCAGCATGGTTTTTTTGTCGAGGTTCAGTTCAGTTTTGGATCCGTGGAAATCGTATCGGGAACTGATTTCCTTTACCGCCACATTGATGGCATTATCCAGTTTCTGCAGGTCAATTTCAGAGACAATATCGAAGGATGGCATAAGGCGTGTTGTTTGTTGGATGGGGTGAGCAGGTCGAGTTTGTGCAAGCCCTTTGTCATGAGTGGACTGCCCGTGCAAAAATCAGTGTTTTTCAAGCAATTCATGGCTGCAGGTGAGTGTATCTTTGACGAATGCGATTAATTATTGCTCTGTTGCTCGTTCTGCCTTGTGGGTTCACGCTGAATGCGCAGACGGCACCCATTCTCAGGCTCGATCAGCGTCCGGCGGTTTCGGTTCAGGGCGATTCCCTGTTGTTCCCCTGGACAGGCGGGTTCAACAGCATCATTCCGGTCGAATTGGATTTCGACGGCGACTCCATGATGGATCTGTTTTTTTTCGACCGTGTTGGAAATCGCATCAGCCCCTTCAGAAATACAGGCGATACACTTGCCATGCCTTACCGTTACATGCCCGAATGGACCAGCCTCATTCCTCCTTTCCACGATTGGGTGAGGTCCGCTGATTTCGATTGTGATGGCGATATGGACTTGTTCAGTTACACCAATGCTGCTATCGGCGTGTGGCGTAATGATTTTAGTCCGGGTACTGGGTTGGTGTTCACCCCGGTAATACAACAGCTGGCCTCGTGGTACAGTACGTTTCAGAACCCCATTTTTGTCAGTCAGGTCAATCTTCCGGCCTTGGTCGATGTGGATGGAGACACCGATCTTGATATCATCACGTTTTCCAGTTCGAGCAATTACCTGGAGTATCACCGGAATTACGCCGTTGATTCCGCCGGAACCTGCAATGCATTTCGTTTTTCACTCGAACCCTATTGCTGGGGCTATTTCAAATTAAGTGGATTGAGCAATACCGGCCTGCTGAACCAGACTTGCCGCTCCGGTGTATTGGATACTTCGCTTTTTTCGATCAGGCGACATGCCGGATCAGTGCTTACCCCAATGGACCAGGACTGTGACGGTGATGTGGATTTACTGAACGGGGACATCCTGGGCGAGAATATGCTCTTTCTCCTCAATGGCGGTACTCCCGACTCAGCCATTATCACGCAGCAGGACATCAACTTTCCTGTTTACGATGTTCCGGTGATGATGCAAAATCTCCCCGGAGCCTATTATCTGGATCTGAATAATGATCAGCTGAAAGACATGCTGGTGAGTCCGTTCGCCACTGTGGGAGAGGATTTCAATAACCTGCATTTTTATCAGAACACAACCGACAACTGCACCAATATCTTCCAATTGGCGGATACCCAATTCGTGGGCCGGCAGACCATCGATCTTGGGACTGCATCTAGTCCTGTGTTTTTTGATGTAGACAACGATGGGCTTGCAGACATGGTGGTCGGCAATGAGTTGTACTTCAATACCGATCCTGCACTGACCTACTCCCGACTTGCATGGTTTCGGAATACCGGTTCGGTGACAGCTCCTGCCTTTGAGCTCGCCGACCGCGATTGGCTTGGTTTGTCATCACTTCAGCAATACGGCCTTGCACCTGAGTTCGGCGATGTAGATGCCGACGGCGATGCGGATCTTCTGCTGGGAAATTCGGATGGAACCTTGATTCTGTACAATAATGTTGCAGCGACCGGGCAAGCACCGCAATTCGTGTTTAATGCACCGGCATGGCAGGGGATCGATATTGGAAACAATAGCCAGCCTCAGCTGGTGGATGTCGATCGTGATGGTCGTTTGGATTTGCTGATCGGTGAGCGTGCCGGAGTCTTGAATTATTACCGGAACACGAGCCCTTCCGGTCCTGCTGTGTTCAGTCTTGTTTCCTCCAATTTTGGTGCTGTAAACGTATTGCAGCCGGGGGGGATTGCCGGGTACAGTGATCCTTTCATGTACGATTCCCCATCGGGGTATCAGCTTCTGGTGGGTTGTGATAACGGTACAATTTACCGGTATGTTGACATCGACAGTAACCTGGGTGGTTCATTCGTACTTGCCGACTCGGTCTTTTCCGGCATTCAGGAGCTAAAGCGGATTACGATTGCTCGTGCAGACCTCGATGCTGATGGTAACCCGGATTTAATGGTGGGCTGTAATGCTGGCGGCCTCCGTTATTATTCAAGTACAGCTACCGCTTCATCCGGTTCTGATCCTTCCATTCAAGCTTCGGGCATCATGCTATATCCGAACCCTGCAAAGCGTGTGGTGCGTATTGTATTGCCGGAAGGAATCCCGGATGCATCGGTCCGTATTCGCCTGCTTGATTTGCAGGGGCGTTCTCTGAGGGGTTTCACGACAGGCTCAAGCAACATCGATCTGGATTTGGAAGCGTTACCTTCAGGTGTATATTTGGTAGAGGTAAAATCGGCAACCTTGTACGCATGTAAACGATTGGTTAAACAATGAAGATGAAAGCGCTAATGGTGATGGGTTTGGTGCTGGTCTTGACCAGCCTGAATTCTTTTGCTCAACAATTCCAGTTGTACAGGGATACCTCCATCAGTGTGATGCGTTCCGGCCAGCGATTGGCCAATGCTTGGGCACCCGGAGTCAATGGTGCATCAATTGCTGAAATCGATCTGAATGGGGATGGAAAAATGGACATTGTTCACCTCGATGCTCCTGCAAACCGGTTGAATACATTCATCAACCTGGGTGTTTTAAACCAATCTTCTTATGTGTACGCTCCGGAATTCACAGCTCGTTTCCCCGTGGGTCAAATCGAAGGTTGGATCAGGTCATTTGATTACGATAACGATGGGGATATGGATTTTTTCACCTACAACGGTGGAGGCATAGCGGCTTACCGGAACGACTTCACCCCTTCATTGGGTCTTCAGTTCACATTTATCACTGCACAACTGCAAACCTATTATGGTAATTTCCAAACGAACATCTATGCATCCAGGGTCAATGCTCCCGCTTTGAGTGACCTGGACAACGACGGCGACATGGATGTAGTCGCCCTAAGTATTAGTGGGTCT
>JBJTJB010000265.1:0-2200 GCA_046095245.1 Bacteroidota bacterium
CCGTTACCAGTAAACCCGTTTCCGTGTTTTGGACGCAACTGAAATTCCCTTCCAATCTGTGGCAGTTGACGCCTCGGATGGGCAAGAGCCACACGGTAGCCGAGTTTGAATCGGCTGTATCTGAAATCATATCCCCAGGGATTAACGTGTTGTACGGTGACTCGAGTGGCCATATCGCCTGGTGGGCAGCAGCAAAACTTATTAATCGCAATCCTGAGGTCGACCCAGTCATCCTACACGATGGATCCGACACGACAACACATCCCCTGGGCTTTTTACCTTTTTCAGAAAATCCATCCAATGTGGATCCCGAAATCGGGATTGTGTATAATGCCAACAATCAGCCTGCTGAAATCCCCGGGATTGGATTCTATCCGGGTTACTATACGCCGGAGGATCGGGCCTTGCGAATCCGTGAGTTGGTGGCTTCAGTACCTAAAATCGGAGTTGATGAGTCGGTTGAATGGCAAAACGATCATCGCTCTCCGGTCACACCCCATGTAGCAACAGCCATTCTTGATGCATTGCCCAAAACGTTTTTGGATGCAACAGAAGCCAGGAGGAAATTCACTTCGATTCTGCGTACATGGAATGGTTCACACGGCCTGAATGACCAGGCTCCGGTTCTTTACTACAAGTTGATCTATCATGTTTTCCATGGGGCCATGGCCGACGAAATGGGTGATGAGCATTTTGCCCGGTTCCTTTCAACGCACGTTGTCAAAGTAAGCACCCTGCCTTTTGTGTTGAACGATAGCAGTGCATGGTGGAATGATGTTCGGACCGATGAGGTCTTTGAGTCGCGTCTCACAGTACTGGAACAGGCTGTGGACAAGACTTTGCATGAACTTTACGCTCAATTGGGTCCTGACATGGATACCTGGACATGGAGCCGCGTTCATTTACTGGAACACAAGCACCCGGTGGGAGAACAGGCTCCGTTGAACCATCTGTTCAATGTTGGACCATTTCCTGCTCCCGGTGGTCCCGAAGTCTTGTGTCAGATGGGTTTCGACCTGAATGAAACCGGTGTGTACCGCACCAAATACGGAGCCGCCATGCGTACAACGATTGACTTCGCCAAGCCTTTTCATGCACTCAATGTGTTGCCAACCGGTCAATCGGCGCATGTCAACAGTGCGCATTACGATGACCAGGCTGTACTATACAATACTGGGAAGCGCAGGGTACAGCGCATGGTATGGACAGAGATAGAGGCTGAGTCGACAGCGCGCTTGAAGTTCCTTCCGCTTGTTCAGCGCAGGTAGGGGAGCATTTTCTGAAAAAGAAATTCCGAGATTTTGACGTGGGATTCGTAGCTCCACCCCGCCACATGTGGTGTCAGTAATACGTTTTCTGATTGAAGTAAAAAGTCCATCTGTATTGACCGATGACCTGATTCAACCTGTTCGAAGCTCAGGGATTCCGTTTCCAGTACATCCAGTCCGGCCCCTAGCACTTTGCCATTTTGCAGGGCATTTACAAGCGCTTTCGTATCCACATGCTTTCCGCGTGCCGTATTGATCAGCCAAATCGGTTTTCTGAAACGTGCAAACCATGTTGAATCGGCCAGATGATAGGTCTCTTCGGTTAGTGGTAAGTGAAGGCTGACTACATCGCAGGAATCGAAAAAATGGTCTGCGTTACACTGCACAACATAGGGATATCGCTCCTTGTCGATGGTGATGTAGGGGTCCAGTGCCAGTATGCGTACACCAAAACCCTGAAGACGTTGTGCGAAAGCACTTCCCATATTACCGAATCCGAGAATTCCGATGGTCTTTTTAATCAGTTACGTACTCCGGTTTTCTTCGCGCCGCCATAAGCCCTGACGCACTTCGGCGTCCGCTGTCCGGAGCTTGTTGGTCAGTGACAGAAGCATGCCCAGGGCATGTTCAGCAACGGCATCGCGGTTTCCTTCAGGCGTGTTGATGCATGCAATGCCATGCTGTCTTGCGTATTCAACATCGATGTTTTCCATTCCGGCTCCAGCGCGTCATATCACTTTTATGCCACGACAGGCATCTAAAAAGGACCTGTCGATTTGGAAACGGCTTCGGATCACCAGCCCTGCGAAATCCGCACTTGTCCGGATGATGTCTTCTTTGCTCCAGCTGGTACCGTCTACAACCGTGATGCCTTCCGCCTCCATCAGGTGGTTGAAACATGGGTGGACTGAATCAACAAGAAGAACCTTGAC
>JBJTJB010000266.1:0-8356 GCA_046095245.1 Bacteroidota bacterium
GACGATGACGCACCCCGCAAGCGCTACGACAAACCGGAAGATGGTGGTTTTCAGCGAAAAGATGGTGCAGAGCGTGGTGCAGCCCGCAAACCTGCTCCACGGAGTTCGGGGTGGGACGACGAAGCAGAGTTCACACGCCCCGAATCCAACCGAGGTCGCTCGTATGATGACCGGGAATCGGCACCGATTCCGCGCAAACCCCGCAGCAGCCGGCCCAACCTGGATGAACGCCACGCACACTTCGAACAGAAGCGGAGCAAACGGGAAGCCTTCCGCCCTGAGCGTCCTCAGCGTAAACGCAATGCCAGCCAGGGAGACCCCCTGAGTGGAGAAATACGCCTGAACCGTTTCCTGGCCATGTCGGGAATCGGATCCCGCCGCGAGACGGATGAGCTCATCACAGCTGGTCTGGTAACCGTGAACGGGAAACTCGTGACCGAATTGGGAACCAAGGTCATGCCCGGTGACGATGTGCGTTATAACGGAGAGCGTATCCGAAACGAGAAACTCGTCTACATCCTGCTCAACAAGCCAAAAGATTATATCACCACCGCCGAGGACCCGGAAGCACGTAAAACCGTGATGGAACTAATTGACGGCGCATGCAAGGAACGGGTTTACCCGGTGGGCCGGCTCGACCGCAACACCACCGGACTGCTCCTGTTCACCAATGACGGCGATCTGGCCAAATACCTGACACACCCCAGCTCACGGGTAAAGAAAATCTACCACGTAGAAGTGGACAAGAACGTCAAGGTGGCCGACATGCGCCGGCTCACCGAAGGGGTTGAATTGGAAGATGGCATCAGCAGTGTGGACGATGTGAGTTTCGAAGGCGATGGCAAGGACAAGAAATCGGTCGGCGTGGAACTGCACTCGGGTAAAAACCGTGTCGTGCGTCGCTTATTCGAAGCCCTGGGCTATGAAGTAAAGAAACTGGATCGGGTGGCTTTTGCCGGCTTGACCAAGAAAGACCTTCCGCGCGGACGTTGGAGGAAGCTTGAAGAAAAGGAGATCGGCTTCTTGAAAATGATGGGAACCGGTAAGAAGAAAAAGACCATAGAAGTCGAAGCTGAGTAAACCTTTGCGAATCGGCCTGCGTGAGTGCCGATATCAGAAATCAACCTTTACTAAACCTCCCGATGAATCCATTTCGTTTCATGCCAATTGGCCTTTGCTTCCTGTTGTCCGTTTTCTCCTTGTCGGCCCAACAATTACCAGTTGACTGGATCCGCTCCTACACCGCCCGCGGTAAATGCCCCGACCGCATCGCTTGTATCCTTGCCGACCAGCAAGGCAACGCAATAGCTGCAGGTTTTGCCGGCGGTGAACGTTGCAACCGCGATGCCTTCGTGATAAAATATGGAACACAAGGCGATACGCTTTGGACCTGGACCTACGATAGCGGGTCTAAAGAAAATGACGAAATCCTGGATATGGTCCTCGATAACACCGGGAACATCTACGTAACCGGAAGCTCCGAAGACAATCCCAACGGAATCTCCGATTGCTTTACGGCAAAAGTCAACGCTAGCGGAGTGCAGCAATGGCTTACCCGTTATCCTTCTCCAACCAATGCCGAAAGCTTCGGGTACGGTATTGCGGTGGACAATAGCGGTAACGTCTATGTCTGCGGTATGATCGACCCCTTGTCAGCCTCCTCCGATTGGCTGGTGGTCAAGTAAAATGGATCGAACGGCGCACAGCTCTGGGCCGACATTTACAATGCTCCGTCAAACTTCAGCGAAGAGGCCCTCGACATTGCCATATCGCCCACAGGCAACCCTACAGCTTGCGGGTATTCTTATAACTCCACGGCAACTGGTGGTCAGAACGTATACGTCCGTCAGCTGAGTCCCACGGGCACAGTGGTGTGGTCCGATACCTACAGCAATCCTGCTGCAACAGGCGCTGAACAGGCCTACGGGTTGAAATTCCTGGCCAACGGCGACCTTGTAGTTGGTGCCAGCACAGAAAACGGCACCACCGACGTAGATGCCATGGCCTTACGCTACGATGCGTCCGGCAACCGCCAATGGGCTACCATCAACGCCTATCCGAACGATGAATACATCCTGGGATTCGCGGCCGATGATTCAGGCAACGTGTACCTTGCAGGAACAGAATACCAGAACGGAACCATCAACCGTATCAACAACGACGGCACACCCGGATGGAGAAAAAAATGGATTGGTCCCCTGAGCAACGGATCCGATGTATTCCATGATGTAGCAGTGGATGGTAACGGCAACGTCTATGCGATAGGTCGCGGTGTATATCCCGGACAAGATTACTATCTGAATGGTGGCATGGGTAACCAGATCATCGCCAAGTACTCACCTGCCGGAGACTCTCTCTGGACCTACCGAAGTGCTGATACCCAGAATCCCTCCATGGGATTTGCGGTTTATGCAAGTGGAGGCAAGGTGTACGCGGGTGGATTCGTAACGGACACCGCTTTCTACAACGAGAACTTTTACACCATGCGAATCGACACCAGCGGTTCGCCACTCTTTGAGCGGAAATACAACGGTATCGGCGATGCGGTCACTCACGGACAGATTGTACGCACCGATGCGTTGAACAACGTGTACTGCGCAGCCACTGTCGAGCAATTCGCCTACCAGTACGGCTTTGATGTGGTGCTGGTGAAGTATTCCCCCTCGGGTCAGCTGTTGTGGGAACGGGAATACAATACACCCGGAGTCAACAACGACACCATCACACATATGGAGATCGATCCGAACGGCAATTTGGTGATGTGCATCTCTACCGACTCCGCCTTGACGAAAAACAACTACCGCCTGTCGCTGGTGACCGTGGATCCGAACGGCACATTCCTCGACACCGCCTGGTATCTTCCTACACCGACGGGAAACACCTTCGCCAAATCCATGCTGATGCGCAACGACGGAAGTGTAGCCATCGGCGCGGTATCGAGCTTTCAGGGAGGCATCACCATGCTGTTTGATCCGTCGGGAACCTTGCAGTGGGTAGCGCAAATCGACTCCACACCCTTCGCTTTCACACGCGTGAACAGCCTCGCTGCTTTCCCCAATGGAGATATCGGTGTTGCGGGATTGGTACAAACAGGAGGAGGAAACACCGCGAAAGGCGTAGTGCAACGATTCACCCCGGCGGGAGTCCGCCTGTGGTCGGCCGATTACGATTCGCTGAACGTATTTGATGAAGCCCGCGACCTCGACGTGAGTCCCTCGGACAAGGTCGCTGTGGTGGGTCTCTCGGGATTCTCAACCACCGGTACTTCTGCATTGATTACCTACGACGGCGCCTCCGGACAGCAACTCTGGAGGAAATCATACAACCCGAATACGGCAAACGAATTCGGTATCAAAGTCAGCTTCACACCTGCCGGAAACATCGCTTACCTATGCCGCGGCTGGACTGGGTTCGTAGCCCGTTACACAACGGTGCAATACGGCGACACCGGACAATTCCAGTGGGCGACTGTTTACAGCCAGACCGCCTCCGATCGTGAGCCGGTAGAGTTGGTCGTTGCGCCAAACAATACGGTGGTCACCGCAGGCTGGTGGCTTGATGGAACAACCACCAATGCGAACTATGTATTAGCCGGTTACAACCCGAATGGCACCGTGCAATTCACCAACACCTGGGCCAACACCTCTGCAACAACCTCCAATCCCGATTACCTGCGCTCAATGACCCGCGACAATTCGGGCAGCTACATCGTCACCGGCGAAAGCGCCACGGAATTCTTCAACCAGTTCCTCTACCGGATGGTCACCATCAAATACGGGACAGGACTCGTCGGAATGGAGGACATCGAAACTGTGCTTCAATTCAACGACAATCCTTTTTATCCGAACCCCTCTGCGTCGGGTCGGTTCCGGATGATCGACCAAGGTATTCCGTTCCCATTGACGGGTGCCCGTGTTTACGATAGCCGTGGAAGCTTGATTCAACTTCCTCGCACAGAGCAATCGGAGCTTGATCTCAGTTCATACGGCTCGGGACTGTTCGTGGTATACCTGCCTCAATTGAACCGCAGCTACCGACTGCTGGTGCCTTGATTACGGATCTGCCTGTAAGAGCGCACACGAGTGCCCTTTGAATCCCATCGAGAAGTAAGCACAAAGCAGATGCTATCATCAGGATAATTTGCTGCATACTGCAGCTGGTGTGTCTATATCCTCTATATTGGTAATGCCTAAAGCGGATAAAAGTAGCATTACCGACCGGACAACGCAACCGAGAACATCTGGTGGATATTATTCGTGGTTTCGCGCTCGTTGGTGTATTGCTGGCGAATTTCTCTTCGTACGTCGAACAGCAAAATCCGGAGCCTGTGCTCAACGCCATTTCCACCTGGCCCGATCGCTTTTTGTCCGGATTCAATGTGATTTTCCTCGAGTGGAAATTCATGAATCTGTTTTCAATTCTCTTCGGATATGGGTTCGGCTTTATACTGGAAAGCATCTCCAGGAAAAACATTGACCCGAATACGTTTTTTCTAAAGCGTATGTTCTGGTTGTTCGTATTTGGATTCATACATTGCCTGTTCTGGTGGGGAGATGTGTTGCATCTGTATGCCATGAGTGGAATCCTGCTTCTACTTTTCAAAAAGAGATCCACAAAAAGTATCCTGATTCTATCGATCCTGTGTATGTTCCTGATTCCGGTCGGCATCAACTACCTGCTGCGCAATCGGCCGGAAACATTCACGGCTGCCGATATGACTTCGGTATACATGCAGTACAAACAAGAATCACTGCTCGACTTGTTCAAATTCAATCTGCAGTTTTACCATCGCATGTTCATCGCATCAGGAAGCAATTACCACGATATCGTCCAAACACTGGGAGATTCCTGTTCGGGCTTTTTCTGCTGCGCATCCGCTTTTTCCAATCGGCGGAATCCAAGACGGCTTTGTACCGTAAAATCATCGCCATCACAACCCCGCTGGTGCTCTTCTATTTTATGTTCAGGTGGTTGCTCCTAAACGAATCGCTTGACCTGAGTCGGTATCTGACATCACTAATCCTATCGATTGGTATTTTCTGCACAACAGCTCTTTATGTCTGTGTGTTGGTACTGGCATTTCTTCGGGTGGGCATGAACGGCTTCTTTTCGGCTCTTCGGGCACTCGGCCGGATGACGCTTTCGAACTACCTGCTGATTTCAGCCGTTCTTGTTTTTCTTTTGTACGGTGTCGGATTAAACAACCTCGGTGAGATCCCCCTTCATACCATTTGGTTGATCGCCCTGGTGTGGTTGTCGCTGGAAGTCCTGTTTAGTATCGTTTGGCTAAACCACTTCCGCTACGGCCCGATGGAATGGATTTGGAGACAACTGACGTACTGGAAAAGGATCCCAATACGGTCATGATTCAAGTCCCCTCGTCGCAGTTTTAATATGCCTGCGGATAAAAGCATTTTTCCCTGCGAATTATCCTGACATTGCTGGCATACGCTAGTTTCTCACGATCCGCTTACTCGACGAGCCCTCCGGTGTATCGATCTGCAAAATATACATGCCTGCTGGCAATTCCTCCACAGAAAAGGTCCGGATGTTCCCACGCCATTCGTTCAACAGCCTTCCGCTGAGATCCAGTATCCGGATTCCGGTTACAGGTGAATTGTTTCCTGCGAGCACAATAATGCCGCTTGTGGGGTTGGGGTAAACAACCCAAGTATCCGAATCGACATCCGCAGGCAATCCTGTCGTTAGCGAGGGGCCATAGCGTAAATCAAGAACGGGTGCAAAAGCGGGATTCTGGGAATCGCTGAGCGTGAGTAACCCGCTACTGCCGGGGGCTGAAATCCGGATTTGCGTGATGGAGTCGTTTCCGATGTATGGTAGTAAAGCCGAAGGAAGTTCAATACGGACCCAGTCACCATCAGCAGCTGTTGATCCGAAGATACACGGGCTGGCAGAGGCATTTGTTGGAGCACTGTAGTCATTCGCATCCACATCAGCAGTGACTCCAAGTGATCCGCTGGTGATTCCGATCTGCACGGAGGCCGGTGTTACAAACGGGTTGGATCCGCTGAGCGCACTACGCCGCAGAAAAAGATTCGCTCCCGCAATGCCGGTATCCGGAAGTGCCGTTGTGTTAAATGTTAATACCACAGACCAATCCTCGGCATTGGCTGTACCGATCTGCAGCTGTGGAACCGTATTCGACTGGGATGAAGATGAACCGGCAAGCAACCCTCCCTCGGCCAGGAGAGAAGTATCCTGCATCATCGCCTTGTGATAGAACTTCTGCATGTGCCGGTCGGCCAGTGCCAGATACCCTCCAGGTGATAAGTGAAAACAATCGCGGAAAAATCCATAATTGCGCATGGAACCTTTCGGAGAGGGATAATCCGGGTACCCTTCGGGGAGCGGTGCTGTGAAGGGCGGATAAGTGCCTCCGGGTGGTACACCCAGGGGAGTTGTTTGCCCATACACGTATTGCATGAGACCCGTCGCTTTCACAAAACTGACCTGAGGGTCATTCATCGCAAGTGTATCCATCGCATCCGAGTAGCTGTTCAGGATTCCGTTCAGCTGCGTAAAGGTCGGGAAGCTCATGTTGGACCACGTTGAATAAAATGGGTGTGAAGAAGGAACGGCAAGCTCTCCGATGATCTCTCCGAAATTCGGATACGCATATCCGCTCCACAGGATCTGAATACCCGGACGTTGCTGCTTGATGAAGTCGATGAGGGTGACCAATCGCACATACACTGAATCGAGTAAGGAATCGGTTTGAAACGCAGTGTAGGTGGTATCCCAGTTGCCCAGCACATCGTTACCTCCCAAACTAAGGTGCACGAAATCAATAGTAGGGTATTGGGCGAGTCGTGTCTGGATTTCGGTCAGTTTGGCCGGAGTAAGGAAATCGGCTGTTTGCGTACCATTTACCGACAGGACCGAATTGGAATAGAAACGGGCATTGCTGTACCCCCAGCGTGTGAGAGCCGTATTGAGCGTGTTATCGGTGTTCATGAACTGCGCCCAACTATCGCCCATCAGCATGATACGGGGTTGTGGATTCTCCTGGCACTGTGCAAACGCAGCATGCGAGAGTAAAACTGCGGCAATCAGGTGTAAAAGGTGTTTCATTGGCAGAATGATATTTGAACTAAAGGTATTCTTTTTTCCAATGGCACCGCATCTGACTACCTTTGAAGGGATGTGCGGTCGCTATGTACTCATCGAAAAACTGGAGGCCTACGAGCAGCGTTTCCACGCTACAGCATTCCCTGCACCACCCCGAGTGGTTTTGCCTCATTATAATTTGGGGCCAGGTGCGCTCGCACCGGTAGTTCTCAACAGCGATCCGAACCACATCCGGTGGTTACGCTTTGGCATGACCCCGTTTTGGGCGAGAAAACCCATGCTGTTATTCAATGCCCGAAGCGAAGGAGACCACAACAGCGAGGATAATCCCGACTTCCGGGGTGCCCGCGGAATCATTACCAAGCCTGCCTTTCGCAAACCGATCCGTTCTCAACGCTGCCTGGTGATTGCTGATGCATTTATTGAAGGTCCGAAGCAGGAAAAACTTGATAAGCCCTTTCTCGTTTTTCTACAGCGGCGGCCCTTCGCCTTCGCTGGAATATGGGACGAATGGGCTGACCCGGAAACAGGCGAGATCACATCGTCATTTGCCATCATCACCACCACACCGAACTCGCTCTTGCAAAAAATAGGACATCACCGCTCGCCGGTCATCCTCCACGAAAACGATGAACGGCGTTGGTTACAGGATATTCCGCTTTCGGTGGTGACCTCCCTGCTCGACCCCTATCCTTCTGCCGGAATGAACGCGTATCCAATGGATAAACGGATAAAACATCCACGTGAGAACGATCCGGGGTTATTACATCCGAGCGGCCCCTGTGTGGTTCCTGAAAAGGAATTACGGATTGTGCAGGACCTGAAGGTGCAAGGAATGGGCTATACCAAACGCGATGATCGTCCGCAGCAGGGAAGTTTGGATTTGCAGTGAGGGATTTCCTTCGGACTATGTGGGATGGAACGTCAGTGGGCTAATGAGGGGTGAAAGAATGTTCCGAAACACCTCATCGGGCTAAAAAATCACCGTTTTCGCTGGGGGCCGCCACTCCTCCTCCCCAGCACAAACTTATGTGTTTGCAAGGACATAACCCTCACGATAAACGTTTGTAAACAACTACTTTTCGCCTTCACGTATCTCCTGAACAGGATTCCTTCCGCTGATACAATTCCTAACGGAAGTCATGGATTTCATGTGCACCATAATACAACCCGCCCATTCCATCCAGTTATCAGGTACAAAAAAAACGGGGAGCACTAAGCCCACCGGATATTCCGATCGAAATCGATCTAAAATCGCCGGCGTCTC
>JBJTJB010000267.1:0-3523 GCA_046095245.1 Bacteroidota bacterium
AGCCGCTGCTGAAAAACTGAACGGTCGAGCCGAACTGTTCTCACTTCATGCGGTATCATTTTAGATAAGAGGAACCAGGTGCTTGCAAGCAGCATGAGTGAAACAGGTGTGGCGAAGACCATCCAATCTGCAAACGACAGCTGTTCCGTACCACCATAATGCTCGGAATAACTCCGGTAAAAAATCATGTTGGTAGGTGTTCCTACCAGCGTGGCCATTCCACCAATGCTAGCGGCATAGGCGAGCCCGATCAGGAGGGCTGAACTTGTTTTTCGGGAAACCTCTCCGGTGCCAAACCGATCTTCGAGTCGTGTGCAGAGTGCCGTAACGGCCGCGATGAGCATCATCACCGTAGCCGTGTTCGAGATCCACATGGAAATGAACCAGGCTGTTGCCATCACTCCGGCGAGAACGAGTGGAACAGTCCGGCCGCTGAGAGCAAGGATATGACCGGCGATGCGTTCGTGAAGTCCATGCCGTTCAATGGCAAAGGCCAGAAAGAAGCCACCAATAAACAAGAACATGATCGGGTCCATGTACTGAGCCGCCACTGTTCTCGTCTCTACGATTCCGCAAACCGGAAGTAGTATAAAGGGTAGAAGGGAGGTTACGGAAAGGTGAACGCTTTCACTCAACCACCACACCGCCATCCAGGCTGTAATTCCGGCCATCACCGGAATGTGCGGATGATTCTCATCGGGACTCGAAATGAAAAATGAAACAAGGAACAGCGTGGGGCCGAGTAAACGGGTGGCTGAGAGCAGCCATGGTGTATGATCCAATCCCGTTTCCTTCATGGAGCGAAGGTAGCCACGAACGCGAAAGCCCCTCGCAAAAGGGGCTTTCGATACTCAACAAACAGGGTGGATTATTGGGCCTGAACCAATTGGAGGTTTACGGTGATGGAAACTTCATCTCCCGCAACCAAAGTGCCGGTCTCAGTGGCAGCGCTCCACATCAATTTGTAGTCCTTGCGGTTGATAGAGGTGGTGGCTTTGAAGCCTGCCTTCATATTGCCCCAAGGATCTTTCAGTTTTCCGGCGTAGGTCACGTCAAAAGTCACCGGCTTGGTAACATCCCGAATGGTAAGATTTCCAGTCAAGGTGTATTTGCGATCGCCGGTCTTCTTGAATGATTTGCCTTCGAACGTGATTTTAGGATACTTATCTGCATTGAAGAAGTCATCGCTTTTCAAATGGGCATCACGCTTCTCCTGGTTGGTGTTGATACTCGCCACGTCGATAGAGAAGTTGATGTCGGCACCACTGAAATCTTCGGAGGTGGTGACTACTTTTCCATCGAATGCATTGAATGATCCCTCTACATCTGTGATGACGAGGTGGCTCACTGAAAATTTAATTGCGGTGTGCGTGGGGTCGACGTTCCACGTGGTTTGCGACTGCGCGGTCCAGGTTAGGAGCGCAAGTGCAAGCGAAAGGAGTGTTTTTTTCATGGTGTGTTTTATGTGACAAGGCAAAGATAACCATCATATTTGTATATACAAATGATTGAATGCAACCTAAGTTAATTAATTGATATATAATTGTTTAAATAAAATTAACCGCCGATGAACTTCTTTACGTACCGGTAGGCAAGGCCTGCCAACAGCAGCTCGGCCGATTTGATGTTGCTGGACATGCGCTCCCGTTTTTCTTCCGAAACGCTTGAGGGCAACCAATTCAGCATGACCTTGTTCATGCCGTCGAAGAAGCCCGAAAATTTATCGAATTGGGAGGCCGGCATCGGCAACATGCTGTTGAGTGCCATTTTGCCGAAATGTTGCTCGAGGTGGTTGAATCGCGACTTAAGCGTTTGCTCGCGCTCCTCAACTTGGCGTTTCGCAAGGGCTTTGCGGCTTCGAAGTTCGTTCAACGCATTCATGCTGTTGGACCGTTTTGACTGTTCGAACCTGTGGGTGTATCCGCTTGATCAGGGTTTGTTTGCAGAATCTTTTGGGCGATGCGTTCGGCGAAAGCCAGCGAAATGTTGTTGCGGAAAAGTGAGAGTAGCAATAGGACAAACAAAAATCCACCGCCAACGATTGTGAAACCGAGCGCATTGCTTTCAAGCAATTCACCAATCCAGAAACCGAGCCCAATAAACGCAAAAAGGATGAAAAGCATGGCGGTACACATCAGAACAAGGTAGCTGCCAAGTTCACCTCCGCGTGTTGCCATTTGCTCGTGCATTCCGCTTTTAGCCAGTTCGATTCTGGCTTGCACGTAGTCTTTCACCTCAATACGGAATCCGCTGAGGAATTGGCCGAGTGTCTGGTCCTTCGGAGGTTCAGGCTGAGCGCTCATCGGTGTCGTTCAAGGCATCGAGAATTTCACGTCCCTTGCTCATTTGTTTATCCAATTCTTCTTTGCCTTTGTCGAGACCTTCTTTCAATTGGCTGAGCAGGGTTTCCGCTTTTCCACTTGCAATCAGGTAGCCAACGGCAGCGCCAACAGCTGCACCCAGCAAAAAGGGGAGAACGGATCCGGATTTTTTTTCTTCCATGGTGTATTTGTCGTTCGAAGATATGGAAATTCAATCCCTCGTTTTCTGATCCAATCCCCGACTTAGGGTGATAAAACTCACTCCCGGGTGAATGCACGAATGAGATCAGCGTGCTCCGGATAGGATTCGGTCAGTGTTGTACGCGTGGCCATTTCAAAGTCAGCGAAATCGAAACCGGGCCAAACGGTACAACTCACCAGGCAGTATTGGTCTCCTCCGGGTACCATGGCCGAAAACCAGGTTCCTGCAGGCAAAATCACCTGCGGACGATCCGGCCCACAGACTACGGTTTCGAGCATCCCGTTCGGATGAATCAAATGCAGCGTACATACTGATCCTTTGTGCCAAAACCAGGCCTCGTCGCTTTTCAATCGGTGAAACGCAGAGAAGTTGTCGGAGTCGATCAGGAAATAAATGCATGTCCCCGCGCTGCGTTCGCGTTCACCACACTGCACGCTCGATGGACTCCTGAAGGTTTCCCTGTAATAGCCGCCTTCGGGATGAGGCCGTAACTGCAGGCTTTGGATGATTTCTTGCTTTTGGTTCATGTCAGGCGTTCATATCGAGTTCATGGGCACAGCGAAAATGTGATTTAGGGCAAATGCGGTGCCCGTGTAATCCGCAAGGTTTGCACGGCAGTTCTTTCACCTCACGTATGAACGCGTGTTCGCTGAGTGGTCCGAACCCGAATTCCGGAACTGTACTGCAAAAGAATGCAGTAACTGGGGCATTCATTGCTGAAGCGATGTGAAGTGGTGCCGAGTCGTTCACGTAATTCATTCGGGCATCCTGCATCAACGAGGCCGTTTGTAGGAAGTTAAGCGTACCAGCCAAGCTAACGACCCGGTCGTTTTTACCGGCACTTAAAATGGATTCACACGCAGTCCGGTCGTCTGGTCCGCCAAGTAGGTAAATGACCTCATCGGGACGATCGGTGAGGATGTTTTGGATGAGCTGCAACCACTGTGCTGCAGGAACTTGCTTGGTGAACCAGACAGAGCAGGGGGCGATACAGGAATAG